>DASVBS010000054.1 GCA_036375715.1 Longimicrobiaceae bacterium
GACGATCGCCCTCACCGCTTCGACGAAGGCGCCGGGCTCATTCAGCGCGTTCGGTACCTGATATTCCGCCGCGACAAAGCGCGAAGCGCCGGCGAGCGATCGCGCGCGCGTGGAGCAGACGACGACGTGGTGCCCCGCCGCACCCAGCGAGCGCGCCGCCGCCAGCGCGGCGCGCTGCTCTCCGTCCGTGATCAGGATCGTCGACACCGGGCTGGAAGGCGGCATCAGGAGCGGGGGGCCGCGGCCAATGTGTCCACCTCCACGGCGCTACCTTGCTGCTCGACATCAGATGGTTCGTCCGTTGCCTCGGCACGGTCGACAGGGCGCATTTCTGAGCTCGCCACGCGCGTCTTGCGCCGCCCTCGCTCTGCGATGACCTGCTCGTACAGTCCCTCGTATGCACGGATCTGCGCCGCCAGCGAGTAGCGTTCGATGGCGGCGTGGCGTGCAGCCTCTCCCAGGCTTGCCCGGCGGGCCGGTTCGCGACGCAGGGTCTCGATCGCGTCCGCGATCTCCCGCGCGGAGCCCGTGTGCACGAGCACCCCGGTGCGTCCGTGCTCGAGGATCTCCTCGGGTCCACCGCAGCGGGTGGCGACGACCGGGAGGCGGCTGACCATGGCCTGCACGGTCGCGATGGAGAAGCCCTCGCTGTCCGAGGTGACCGTGAAGAGGTCCATGGCGGCCAGGAGGCGTTCCGCATCGGAGCGGAAGCCGGTGAACTGGACGACATCGGCGAGTCCTAGCCGATCGCGCAGAGCGAACAGCTCCCCGTGGAGCTGCGGCGGCGTCTGGCCGACGACCACGAAGCGGTAGTCCGGAGATCGCTGCCGCAGAAGGGCCGCGGCCTCCAGGAAGAGGTCGTAGCGCTTGACCGGCCGCAGGTTTCCGAGCGCGCCTACCAGGAAGGCATCCTCCGGAACACCCAGCTCCGCGCGAGCGGCGGCCCGGTCCAGGCCTTCGTGCCGGCGCGGGTCCACCCCGTTGGGGATCACCGCCGTGCGTTCGCGCGGGAAGGGGCCCTCGGCCAGGAAGCTGTCGCGCAGTGAGTCCGAGACGAAGACCAGGCGCGACACCCCCCGGCGGATGAGACCGAACTTGAGCGCCTTGAGGCGTTCGCGGGGCGACAGGTCCCCCTGGCCGTGAATCGTCCCCACCACCGGCACGCCGGTCAGCATCCCCACGATCCCCGCCTCCACCGTGGGTCCGAAGAGGTGGCTGTGGATGACCTCGATGCCTTCGTCGCGGACCAGGCGTAGCAGTCGCCGGAAGAACGGGAGGTCGTAGAGGCGCCGCGCCGAGTCGATGCGTGGCTGGATGCCTGCCGCCGACAGCTCTCCCGCTAGCCAGTCGACCTCTGGCAGGATCGCCGTGGAGTGCCAACGGGACCGGTCCAGTCCTGTGACCAGAGCCAGATATACCGTCTCCGCCCCGCCCGGACCGCCGGTGTTGATGAAGTGCAGGATGCGCTTCATCGAGCGCCTCCCGGAGCCGGGATCGGCAGGGGCGTGCGCTGGGTGGCGAGGTGTTGGCGGGCCCGTGCCTCTTTGCGAACCTGTTTGACCGTGTGCCGCGCGGCGTTATGCAGAGCGACCGTCATCGCCAGATTGATCCAGAAGTAGGGATAGTAGAGCACGGTGACGAAGGAGCCGCTCACCATGAAGCCGATCAACGCCCCGTCGAGGCCGTTGGCCATGCAGGATAGGAAGCGTCCTCGCTCCCTCAGGGGCCGGAGCAGCTTCCGGGTCTGATAGTTCACCACGAAGGTGGCGATGATCATGGCGATGAAGGCGAGCAATCCGATGTAGCCGAGCTCCGCCCCCGCCTGGATGAAGATGTTGTGGGGGAGACCCAGTCCGCCGTGGACTTGCCGCATGTATTCTGTCCAGTTTCCGTACCCGATGCCGAAGATCGGATGCTCCCGCATCGCTTGGAGACCGGCGGCCCAGTAGATCTTGCGCGAGACGGAGGTCCCGTCCTCCCCCATGGAGCGGAACCGATCGAGCGATTCCTCGGGCAGGAGGAAAAAGCTGAGGGCAGCAAGTGCAGTCAGTGCGAGCGCCCCTTTGAGCTTGTGCTCTGATTTCGCCAGTAGATACAGCCCGACGACCGCCATTCCGAGCATGGCGCCGCGCGAGGAGGATCCGATCGTTCCGACGACCACCGTCGCGATGATCAAGCCGAAGAGCGCCTTCAGCTTCCACCCCCAGTGCGCTTGCAAACCGATCAGGAAGTAGACGACGATCGGCAGGAAGACGTTCATCTCGATGCCGAACTCACCCGAGTTGTGAAACCAGCCAGGTGCGCCGGTCGTGCCCCAGTCGCGGAATGCGAATCCCGCGCTCGCCCAGGAGCGGGTTGCGTGCTGGGACATCTTGAAGTTGTAGAGGACGAACGCCAGCATGAAGACCAGGAACCGTTGCTCCGTGACCACGATGTTCGAGATCAGGAGGAAGATCAGCACCCAGGCGAAGTACTCGGAGATCAGGCCGAAAGAGATCGCCGGCTGGAATGCGGTAATGCAGGAGATGACGAGGACACAGCTAAACAGGAGCAAGGTTGCGTCTGCTACCGTACCGGGCTTTGCCTTCCGCCGCTCGAAGAAGAGCGCTCCCATCGTGGCAATCAGAGAGAGCTGCGCCCATGGTGGACCGGCGATCGCCTCGTAGATGGACTGAGGCCGCACGTACTCGAAGAAGAGGTAGATGTTGATGCACCAGAACGCAGCCGACTCCCTTCTCAGGAAGCGCCAGATCACTCTGGGATCGAGCCGGTACAGGGGGTCGCCAGGATGACCCCCGGTTGCTCCCGCCAGCCCCTGGCGGATCCGACCCACCCTTTGGAGCGCCTGGCTCGTGCTCGACATCAACAGGTCTTCTCTCCGTCTGTGTTCCGCGAAGCCGGTTCGAGGTCCGGTCTCTCTGGCACGATTCAAACCGCCTGGAGCGTGGTTCGATCCATTCGCTGACGCCCGCTCACCTCGCGGTTTTGAACGACCCAACGCCCGAACAATCATCCGCGGGGCTTACCAGAGCCAGCGCCACCGGCAACATTTGTTGCATATTCGCAACAATGTCCGAATGTATCCGTAACGGTGTCTGGCAATCTGCAATGGTATGGGCGGAACGCGCTCGGGCGGCACTCCATCTCCTGCCGATTCTCGGCGCGAGAGATGTCATATAAGCGTATATATTGTAATCGTTTAGCGGCTCGGCGCGCGATCTCGAGATCACGAGGGTTGCGTGGTCCGAGACTTCCATTTACCTTCGCTGCGACGACGAAAATATAGACGCTGCTCAGAGCAAACCTGTCGAAAGGCAGGGACGCAGAGCTAAGGGGCTACAGCGGCGCCGCCGCCATGCTCGCCTGGCCGCCAGCTATCGAGGATCTCGATGCTGGCGGCTTTTTGTCGTGCCGGATTCGGGGGGGGGAAGCCTTTGAGGTAGCGGACGAAATGAGCGGCAGCTTGCGCCGATAAATCCGGTAAGAGGGAGTCGCGGAACGCGGCGTGCCAATCCTGCGTGGAGACAAAGCGATGGTGCGGATTCGAACAGCGAAGGACATGCTCTGGATTCCGTTGGTGCTCGGCCTCTCCGCCGGGTGTGGAGACCAGCCGTTGGAGGCTCGAGCCGAGCTGGCGACGCTCGCGCGCATGGACATCGTGTCCGGCGACCGGCAGGCGGCGCTGGTGGGCACGCAGCTCCCCGCCCCCCTCATCGTCCGGGTGATTGGTCGGGACGGCCAGCCGGTAGAGAAGCAGGTGGTCAACTTCCGGGTGACCGCGGGCGGCGGGAGCGTCTTTGCCGGCGTCGCCTTGACCGACGAGAATGGCCAGGCCCAGGAGTGGTGGACCCTGGGCAATGAGCCGGGTGAGAACCGCTTGGAGGCGCGGGCGGTCGATCCCGCTTCGGGTGAGAAGTTCGTGCTGGCGCAGTTTGTTGCGACGGGGGTGGTGGACAAGGAGCCGCCTATCAGGCCGGCGAGCTCTCGTCTCGAGCTGGCCCTCGTGGGCGACGACAGCGTCCGGGTTCGGGCACACTGGACGTCCGTCGAGGACGCGGTCTCCTACGACTGGACGGCGGGAACGAACTCCGGCCGGTGGTCGGCCCGCGGCTCCGTCAAGGATTCGGTGGTGACCACGCGTGCGCCCTTCCGGGACGAAGAGTACTGGCTCTGTGTGCGTGCGGTAGACGCTGCTGGGAATCGGAGTGCTGAGCCAAAGTGCGCGACCGCCGACGCCCCGGCGAAGGCTTCGCCGCAGGAACCACAGCAGCCTGAGCCTGAGGAGCCTGCGCCTGAAGATCCAGCGCCCGAGGAACCGGGACCGGAGGAGCCAGGGCCTGAAGAGCCTGCCGATACTGCCGGTCTTCCAGCTCGGCCGACTACTCCCAAGGTCACACTCGCCTCCGTCAACGCGGATACCTTTAGCATCCAGGCTACCTGGGGTGCGGTACAGGAGGCTGTGTCGTACAAGTGGAGTACTGGTACCAACTCAGGCAGGTGGCAGAAGGCGGGCTCCACGGAGGCGGCCCAGTTGACCGTGAAGGCGCCGGTACGGGATGAGACCTACTGGTTCTGCGTCGCCTCAGTGAATGCTGCTGGAAGGTCCAGTGCCGAGCAGAGCTGCAATACCTTCACGCCGCCCGAGGCTGAGGATCCGGAGGAGCCGGAGTACCCGACCCCCGCCATCGGCAGTGTGGAGGTATCGCCAGCTTCGGCTGAGCTCGAGGTCGGGGAAACCCTTCAACTGACGGCTGTAGTCCGCGACGGAGCCGGCCAGGAGTTGCCTGATCAGACGGTTACCTGGTCAAGCAGCAATGCCGCCGTTGCAACAGTCACGAATACGGGCCGGGTGACCGCCGTTGGCTCCGGTTCCGCGACAATAACGGCCGCCGCGGGCGGAATAAGTGACAGAGTTACCGTAGCCGTTATCGAACCGCCATCGACGCAGGATCCTCCACCTGATCCATCAGATTCGAGCCCCGCATTTGTTGAGGATTTCGAATTGTACGCCGACGGTGCGGACGTTACGGGAGGCAACTCCTTCTTCCGATGGACGGATGGGCGGTCCACCAGCGTTTCCAGTGGACGTGCACACTCAGGATCCCGCTCGCTCGAATTTCGGTACGGGCCTTACGAAGGCGGCTATAGGTGGGCGGAGCAGCGCTTCGCTCATGATCCGGTGCAGGAGTACTGGTTGGAGTATTACGTCTACATCCCGGAGAACTATTTCCACCATCGCGTAGACAACGCAAACAACAACAAGTTCTTCGCGTGGTGGGGCCCCAATGGGTACAGTGCACCCGGAATGGGAACATTCCAGCTCTGGGCCATCGGTGACACCGGCGATTCCTATATTAATATGAATCGATATGGCCCCAACTCCACATACGCGGAGTACACTGGCCGCAATGCTAACATTTTCGACGCCAGTCATCACGGAACATGGCAGCGGATCCGCATTCACCTAAAACTCTCAGACATGGGCCAGCGCAATGGCATCCAGAAGCTGTGGCGAGGGGATGAGTTGCTGTTGAACGACATCAATGACAACAACAGCGCGGATCGTGCAGAAGCCAATGTTCTTACAGCGGGGTATTTCTGGGGCTGGGACAATGGTAGGTATACGGAGCCGACTGTATTCTACGTCGACGACATTAAGATCTATACTAGCGATCCAGGCTGGTAGTCTCGCTAGCTGGTAAGCCGCTCTGTAGTCGCTTCGGCGCCTCCTCATTAGCATGGCACCGCCGCCTCAGCCCGAGGGACGGTGCCATGATCAATTGGAGTGAGGCGCGCTCCCCTGGATATCGACTGGGGTCGGGTCTCTGGAGGGTTACTGTAGTTTCCGGTCCAGAAGTCGATGCCCTGGACGTGGATCCGATTTGAAAGGACGTCGATCATCCGGGCAGACTGCAATTCTGTCCGCCGATCGTCCGTCGCCCCATTGCGGAGCGGGGAATGGCCGGCAGCGGGGCTCCCGATTGGCAGTGATCAGGGCTTTCAATGGGAACGTTTGTCCTAGGCCACCGCCCGGCTTGGGGAGATCAGCCGATCGTAAGCATCATGCAGCTTCTCTCCGATCACATCCCAATCGTAGATTTCCTCGGCAGTCTGCCGAGCAGCGCGGCCAATCCGCTCGCGAAGGCTGACATCTTCGAGAAGTTCGACAACGGACGAAGCAAACGCATCCGCATCGTCCCGAATGAGAATGTTTTCCCGATCCACCGCCTGGAGGCCTTCGCAGCCAACTGACGTCGACACAACGGCCTTTCCCATAGCCCAAGCGTCAAGGATCTTCAATCTGGTTCCACCTCCAATGCGCAGAGGCACAACGTAACACGCAGCAGACTCGACAAACGGACGAATATCCTCGACGTAGCCTGTCAGCCGTATCCCATATTTCCGGGAGCATTCGTCAATCACACTCGTCGGTGCTCGACCCACCCAGGTGACAGCAACATTGGTTGTGCGACGTATGCGCGGTAGAATTTCTTCCCCGAAGTAGTAGAGCGCATCGCGATTTGGGTACCAACTGTACCCCCCGACAAAGACAATGCTTCGGGCTGACGCGGTGCTTGGAGAAGGCCGAAAGGCTTTGGTATCTACCCCATTCGGAATTGTGATAACGTTGGCTCCAGGAGCTATTGCAGTTAGCCGCGATCCATCAGCATCGGATACGACGGCATTCAGATCGATCTTTGGGCACCACCGCGCTTCCTCGGAACGAAGCAAACTTGCTTGAATTCGGAAGTAGTAACGCTTCCAGGGGGATTCTTCAGTGAGCGCACGTCTTGCCAATAGATCTGATTCGATATTGTGGTGTGTGCAGGCGACTGGCAGTCCGTTCAGCGCGGGGAGATAGCTCGATAAATCGAGGCTATCCAAGTGAACGAGATCGAACCGTTCAAACCTTAAGAGCTCTTTAAGCCGCTTAGCGAACTCTGCAGAGTCGTACGCGAACACCGTATAGGGTCGCCGGCTAGTCGCACTCCTTACGTGGTCCCAAAGGAGTCGGAGACGGCTGAACTCCTGCGGTATTTGGAAGGCTTCCACTTGAGCCATGCCGCTTAGACCCGCGATCCCTGCTTCAACGGCTTCAGGGGATGGACGGGTCGCTCGACGAAAGAAGCACAGCGCCGTCACGTCATACTTGTAGGACAGAAGGCGCAGGATATTATAGGACCTGATCTGAACACCCCCATCGGGCGGGAATGGGAGTGTTTGGCATAAAAACAAGAGTCGTTTGCGCCCAATTCGCTCCGCGGGCTGGCCAGCGTGCTCTGAGAAGCGGTGTTCAAGGCTCGAGGTGGGCATGGGACTAATATCCACTAGCAAGGAGCAGACTGCGAGCCATGCATGAACGTGACCGGTGCTGGTGCAATTTGACGACCAATGGGGCGAGTTGTCGCCAATTGGGACGTTCAGAAAGCCGGATCAATCTTGATGCCGATGGCAGAGGTTTACGACTGCGCGGAACTTCCCCCCGCGCGTCCTAGGAATCGAACCTACGAAAACCACCTCAACCCTCATTGAAGGTCCAAGTCGAAGTTTGAGTTCGGCAGTTAGCGCATCGAGTTGGCTCTTTGGCAGGTCCTCAGCGACGATCTTTGCGGTAACGTGGTCGGGCGCATCCTGAACGATCTGAGCTTCGTGTATTTGGGTAACGGCTTTAAAAACCGGGTCAAGCCGCCCTACACGCCTCCCCTCCGGCGTGACGATGATATCGTCTCGTCGTCCCTCAATACGACTGATCACGGGAAAGGCGCGCCCGCACTTGCACGGCTTGTCCCCCCAAGAAGCGAGATCACCAGTTGCGTAGCGTATTACCGGCATGACTCCGTTGACGAAGCCGGTGGCGATGATCTCTCCAACCTCGCCAGGCGGTGCGGGGGCTCCCTCAGTGAGAATCTCAACGATCCCGTACTCGGGATTCACATGGTACTCTCCCTGTTCGCACTGAGTTACGAACGCGGCCATCTCGGCCCCGCCGTAATAGTCGAACACGGGAGCTCCGAACGCGGTGGAGATCAGTTTCCGAGAGGTCGGGTCGAGAGTCTCCGACGATGTAACGATTGCGCGCGGTCGAATCGTATCGATACCGTTCTGAAGGATGTAGCGGGCAATCGGAACGATGCTAGATGGATAGCTGTCGATGAGCTCAGGCTGGAACGAGGCCAACTCGCGCACGTATGCCGGAATGGTCGCGGCGGAGATATGGTAAGAGGAAAATAGCAGCGTCGAGGCAGCATAGTTGCGCCGCCAGTAGGGCGGGGCCGACTGATTCGGGGGCACCACCGTACGGCCTGCAAACGTAGCCGTGCGCGTTCCGGGACAAATACCGGCCCAGGCCAACAATCGGCTAAAGAAGGCGTAGTTGCGCTGGAGAGCTGACCGGTCACAATACACGGTTAAGGGAGTGCCTGTCGTGCCCCCTGTATGAATTTCGTGGATTGCTCGGTGCGGCACGGTCGGGCTGATAAGTTGATCCCGCGGCCCACGAAGATCGTCCTTTCTCAGGATCGGAAGGCGGCGCAAATCCTCCAAGGAATCAACCCGAGTCGTGGGAAGCCGTTCCCGATAGAGGGGTACTCCCCGGGCAATCTGTAGAATGTCGTTCAATCGCCGAAGCTGGAGTTCCCGAAGTTGTTCGGGCGAGAACCATTGTGACCTTAGAAGGTCCGCCAGGAAGGCGCGCTGCATCGACCCATAGCGCGCCCGGCGCAGCCGTGCACCATAAGCTGAGATAAGAATGTTTTGCATCCAAACGGGGGCTGCGAAATACGCCCCTAGCAATTTGCTGTGCATGGCTACCTGCTTCTATAGACGCGGCCAGTTACTTTGCGCTGTGGCAGCGGACTGTGGTAGGAGATATGGTTGCGACTCCACGCATCTCGTCTGGTGCCTGTGAAGTGGCTAAGCGTAGGGCGCGACGCGTTGCAAGGAGTGGCGCATTAAGTCTCGTCTAGAAGCCAGCTTATCTGGAAAATCCGGAGTCATAGAACAACGGATTGTCGGGGCGAAACTGAGGAAACAGTGTCTTATACACGGCTGCCACAGCGGCAGCGTTCTTCGTGAGGGAAAAGCGGTACCTCGCTTCGTGGGCCGCCGAGCTGCCGATGTCGGCACGCCTCGGCGAGTCGTGAAGCAGCAACTCCATGGCTTTCGTCAAGGCGCCACAATCCCCAGGGCGCACCAGAATGCCGGTCAGGCCGTCGCTAATAACCTCAGCCGGACCGCCTACCTTGACGGCGATAACGGCGCGTCCCGCCGTCATTGCCTCTGGGACCACCATCCCGAACGGTTCCGGCTCGATGGATGCGTGCACGACGATATCCATGGCGTGGTAGTAGGCCTCGACGTCTGTGACGTATCCAGTGAGAATGAAGCGATCGGCCAGACCCGATTCCGCGATCATCTGTCGGATCCCGTCGAAGTACCTCTTTTGGCCGTCAGACTCGTCTCCTACAATCACGGCGCGAACGCGCGGATTCGCCCGCATAGCAGCGATAGCGGCCTCCACGAATATGTGCTGACCCTTCCACCGCACCACGCGACCGAAGATGCCAATCGCCAGATCCTCGTCGCTGATGCCGAGGTGGGCGCGGATCCGTGCACGGTCACACGCGCTCCGTGTAACGCGATCGATGTCGACGGGATCGTGTATGGTGGTGATGCGTTCCGGGTCAAACCCGAGGTCGGCCAGCCCTTTCGCCACAGCGTCGGAAACGGCAATGACACGAGAGACATGGTCGACCGGCGCGAGGCGGTCATTCAAAGGCGCAGACGCAAATTCGCGCAGATGTACGATGCATGGGACCTTTGATATGCGCGTGGCGAGCAGTGCCTCGGCGGGGACGAAGCCGTTGTTGAGGTGGACCAGATCCACCTGCTCACGCCGCAGAAGCCACAGGAGCCACGCAGTATTCTTGATGGCGGTTCCCACGTTGATCACGGCAATGAGCTTGCGCACTGCCCAGCGTACGCCGCGCAAGCGCACGTGCCGATCCGCCCACTCGATGACAGCCGCGATCGAGCGGTAATTCACCCATCGGCGGAAGTACCACACCCTGCACTGGGGCAGCCACCGCTCGACGAGGTCGGGCTTCTGGGTGGTGAGGAGCAGAGGCTCCACGCCCGCCAGCTTTCCCAGTGTCAACCCCAGGCTCTTGATCGCGCCGCCGAAGCCGATGCTGTAGTCTACGTACAGCACGCGGAGTCGAGCGGGCTCTCCTTCAGGCAGGGGCGAGCTCGAGTCGGAGCAACTATCGCGCTGCAGCCCGGCTTCGCGCGTCAAGCCACCCTTGGTGACACTCATCAGGTACGCGCTTCTACTTAGTAACCCCAGCCAGGCCACCCACCGCCACACGGCTTCCAACCGCACCGCCGCGACGTACGACCTCGATGACTTCGGTGGTGGAGATCGACGGCGTCCGGGGCAGGTACTTGACCTCACAGCAATCGGAGAGGTCATCGAATCGGCCCTCCCAGTCGTTCCCCATGACGAGGATGTGGGCGCCCCACTGAAGAATGTAGTCGCGCTTGGCCTCCAGCGACTCCTCGACGAAGACGTGGTCGACGCAACGTAACGCAGAGATGATCTTGATTCTGTCTTCCTGGCAATAGACCGGACTGCGTCCCTTCTTCTTGATATTCAGAGCGTCCGACGACACGCCGACGATGAGCTGGTCGCCCAGGGCGCGGGCGCGCTCGAGAATGTTGACGTGGCCGACGTGCAGTACGTCGAACGTGCCGAAGGTGATAACCCGTTTCATGCCGTCGCCTTGGGTGAGGGTGAGTCGAGCAGACCGAACAATCGGTCACGTACAGCTGCGGCCGCGTCGGTGGAATGAGTATGGAAGAGTCGGCGTGCTTTCAGGCGTCTTTCCCGGCAGTGATCCGAATCCACCAGCGCACGCTCCAGCTCGGTTAGGAGATGATCGAAGGTGGTGCAGCAGGCCCCGCCGAACGCATCGTCCAGATCGTAGAGAAAGCCCCGCTCCCGTACGTAGGCTTCCAGATCGTAGGCAAAGTGGATGATCGGCCTGTCGAGAAGGAGGAAGTCGATGTATATGCTGGAGTAATCCGTGACGAGGACGTGCCCTCGACGGAGGATGACGTTGACGTCCGCAAACTCGTTCAGGGAAATGATCGCTTCGCTCTCCCGCATGTCTCGGTAGACGCTGCGATGCCTCACATTGGCGTGTCCGCGAACACCGAGCACCGCGTTGTGACGGCGAAGCAGGCAGGCCAGGACGTCCTGCTCTTCCTCGCTGAAGGAATAGAGCGACTCGGGCCTTTCCCTCCAGGTAGGGGCATAGATCACAAGCCGTCGGCCGTCCAGAAGGCTGTCGAGGTGAGCCAGTGCGCTTCTGTAATCGGCCGGCAGCGCGGACTCTTCCTTGAGAATCAGGCTGTTTCGTGGTAAGCCCGTCAGCCAGACCCGATCCATCGGGATAGGGGCGAAAGCCTGAGCCATGATTTCGCGGTCCCGCTCGCTGGAGCAGACGATCGCGGAGTAATGCGGCGTCTCCTTCTCCCACCAGGTCTCGTGGGGAAAGAGTCGGCCGATCCGCTTCAGCGGAATGCCGTGCCACAGCTGTATCAGGTCGTGGCGTCCCGGGCGGATGCGTGAGCTGTAGCTGCTCACGCCCCGGAGGGCATAGCCGGTAACCAGGACCTTCGATCGTGCCAGCAGGTAGGCACCGTACAGCGATTCCGCGGCGACGAAGGTGACCCTCGTGCCTTCAACAGTAGAGGGAGGCGACTTGGACTTCTGGAGGATGATCTTCCTGATCCGCGAATCGTTCTTTACCTCCTCGAACAGCGCTCTGGGATTATCCAGCGTGTGGGCGTAGCCCTCCCACGTGCAGAAGCACCAGAAATCGCTCCGTACCGGTGTGACAAGACTGAAGAGGTCGAACGCAGCTCGGATGGCGCGCGCACGAGCATGAGCGAGAGCTTTCCTCCCCATGGCCACAATTCCACTAAGCGGAGAGGAGAGCGTCAGTGTAGACATTGGGTGTAACGCCGTGTGCGCCGGCAGCTTCAGCCGTCGGCCGGCTGGTCCGCCCGACCGTTGACCTCGTCGATCAGGCCGACTACGCGCGCGGGATTTCCAGCGATGATTGAAAAGGGGCGGTAGACCTTGCCGCCGACGATGGCACCGGGTTGGACACGGCAGCCTCGAGAAAGCACGGCGCCGGGCAAAATGAAGGTGTTCGCTCCGATCTCGACATCGTCCTCGATGATCACTTCCTTTTCTGTATAACCTTGCCGATTCACCGGAACGTCCGGATCGTCGTAGTTGTGGTTACCGCTCCAGATCTTGACCCCCGGTCCCGTGCGCACGTTGCTGCCAACCCTCAGTCCTCCGGAGGACTGCCAGAAGTTGTCGGCTCCGATCAGAACGTTGTCTCCTACGACCAACCGCTCGAGAGATCTGAACCGTGCGCCGGGGAGCACACGCAGATTCGCGCCGCACGAACGCATACGACGAGCTACATAGCGCCCGCGCAGGGCGTTGCCGAAGGTGCCCGGGACTTCCCATAGCAGCCAGTACCCGTAGTACTTGCGCTCGAGGGGATCCTGCAGGTCCCATCGTAGCCGCCGAACGAGAACACTCCACCGGACTTCCTGCGACATACAGCTCTAGATCTGAAGGTCAGGAGTGGATGAAAGAATCACACGACATGGGCTCGGTCAAACGGCGGGTGCCGCACGTCTGGCCGCTGTTGCGACTTCGTCCGACGCTTCGTTTCGCACGGGTCGTCTACCGCCGCGGTATCCGATCACACGAGCGGGATTGCCGGCGAGGATCGAGTACGGCTCGTAAACCTTTCCTTCGACGACGGCGCCGGCAGAGACGATGCAGCCTTTCGGCAGCACCGTGCCCGGGTGAATGAAAGCGTTGGAGGCGACAAAGACGTCCTCACCGATGATCACCGGGGCGTTTGTCTGCCCTTGATCTTTGACAGGCACGTCCGGGTCGTCGAAGTTGTGGCTCGTAGTCCAGATCTTTACTCCGGGCGCGAGCATGACGTTGTCGCCCAGGCTGAGCCCTCCGATTGCCTGGAGGAAATTGTCGTAGCCGATGGTGACGTTGTCGCCCACCTCCAGATTGTGAACCGACCGGAAGCGGCACCCGGCGAGCACCTGCAGGTTGGTTCCCGCCTTCTTGATGCGCTTGCTGATATAGCGCCCCCGCAGCATATTGCCGAACAAGCCGGGGATCTGCCATATCAGCCAGTAGGCGTAGTAGTGGCGCTCGTGCGGATCTGCTAGATCCCAACGCAGGCGGCGCAGAAGGGTGCGAAGCGTTACCTGTGACATCGTCGTGCCTATTCTGGTATGCGAGCGGTCTGCAGTTCTGAACGGATGGCGTTCGTTGCTTTCAGAGAGCCGGCGGCCGGACTCAGGGCTGACCAATTCCTCTTTCCTCTACTGGTGCATCGAGCTCCCTCTACACCGCAACCGGACCTTCTTCGAGCCGCACGATACCGCCCCTGTCGAGCTGGATCGTAAGGTCGGCGGTCTCCCTCAGTGCTGGCTGATGCGAAATCGCAAGGATGGTAACGCGTCCGCGGAGCGCCGCGAGCGTGTCCAGGATCGCTGCCTCCGTCTCGCTGTCGAGCCCCGAAGTCGCTTCGTCCAGGACAATCAGAGCCGGATTCCGAACGAGCGCTCGTGCAATCGCGAGCCGTTGACGCTGGCCGCCCGAAAGATTGGACCCTTGAGGCGCGATAATGGCATTGATTCCAGCGGGATCGCGTGTAATGAAGTCCCACGCGCCTGAATCCTTCAACGCCTGCTCCACCCTCTCGTCGGAGATGGACGCATCGCCGAGAGTTACGTTCTCGCGGACAGTATCGTGGAAGAGAAAGACTTCTTGCGGTACGTAGCCGATCTGCTGGCGCCATGCGCTCAGATCGAGCTCGGCGAGCGGAACGTCATCGACATACACTTCACCTGCGCTGGGGCGTCGAAGCCCGGTGATCAGATCCAGTATGGTGGTTTTGCCGCACCCCGACGGGCCCACCAGCGCCGTGATCCGTCCGGCCGGTATCTCGATGCTCAGGTTGTGCAGCACGATGAGGTCGCCGTACGAGAAGGACACGCTCCGCAGCTCTATGCTGCTGCTGAGACGGGCCGGAATCAGGCTTCCGGTGGACTGCTCTTCGTGCGCTTTTGCCTCATCGATGTGCTCGCGCACCATCCAGAACGCGCTCTCACCCGCGACCATCAGCTGATAGCGCATCTGCAGGTTGCTGACGCTCGTCATCATGCGATAGAAGACAAACGCCAGTACGATGATGGAGGAGAACGACCGGTCGGCGATGGTCAGCAGCGCCACCAGACCAGCACCGAGCACAAGAGTGATTATCGGCTCCTGGAACAGGCGAATTGACTCCGAAGCCAGGATATTCTTCTGGTGAGCCCGGTTGAGGCCGTCGGCTTCTCCTTTCAAAAGAGGCCAGAAGAGGTGCTCGCGCGCCATGGCTTTCATGGGCTTGATCCCCTGCATCGCCTCCACGACCGCCCGAGCCATGCTCAGCGTGTGGCGCGTCTGCTCCTCGCCCGCGGTCCGGCCCAGCGATACGTACTTGCGCAGTCCTCGAACAAGGAGGAACCCCGCGGCCAGAGCTGCCACGGTGACCTCCCAGGAGATGAGGGCGGAAATCACCAGGTACATTACCACCTGGAGCAGGCCGCCCAGCATTACACATGCTTCACGATATGCGGTGGCGGCTCGGTTGGATTCTCCGGTGATGCTGGCGGCAAAGCCGCCGAAAGCCTGGCTCCCGATGTAGCTCCATTTGGCTTTGAGGAGTGCCGCTACCATTTCGAGTCGCAGCTCGTATGCAACCCGCGCGACGGTGAATCCCACCTGCCGCATGGCGAGCCACAACAGAATCGCCTTGAACGTGATGCCAACGACCAGCACACCGACCAGGATCTCGAGCGATGGCTCGAGGCCGAGTGCGCGTATTCCGTTCTGTAGGGCGAGCCCAAGGCCGGAACTGGCCTCGGCGTTGGGAGTCGAGGCTACTTCCAGGAGCGGCACGAGGGTTATCACGCTTATTCCCTCGAGAACCCCGCTTACGACCTGGAGGATGACCATCAGTGCCGTACGCGCAGGGTATGCTTTCCCGAAGTAGGCGAGAAAAGCACGGCTACGCGGGTGCACGAGATTTATCATGGCTTACACTGATTGCCGGTTGATCGCGACGTCAGCAGAAAGGCAATCTCCGCCTCGTCCGTCGCGGTGATCCGTTCATGAGTCGGTAGAGTGACGAGCGAGCGAGTCAGCAGCCTGGCGCCTGGCCAGTTTCGCGGTCCAACCGGGTGCAGACCGTCGAACACTGGCAGATCGGGGAGCACTTGCTGGTAGCTCGGCATGATGCCGGCGCTCTTGCAATGAGCGCAGTCCACGAAGAGGCCCCACCGGTCCAATGCGGGGAATCGCAGATAGCCAGCTTCTCCCGCGGGGGTGCAGTCGATGGGCTGCAGGACGGACGAAGCGTCGAGCAGGGATCGCCATTTCGTGGCGGTCACCTTACGCCGGGATGCTGAGGCCGCGGCCAATGCGTGGTGCTCGAGGGCCAGGTTTGCCGCCGCTCGTCCGATCGACCTGGGAGCAACGGGGTCTCGATAGACTGTCTCCCCCAACCGCAGGAAGGGCAGGGAAGCGGGTAGCCCGTAAATCTCGGGCCTGCCGCAAAGCCACTGTGCGAGAAGTGACACAATCGACTTGACGTCCTGTCCGACGACCGCGGGTTGGAGGGTCGGCATGGCCTGCGGCAACTCCCCGCGAAGAAGCAGCGCCCCCCCACCACCGCCGGTCCATCCCTTGCCGCGCCCGAAGCTCAGAACTGAGAGCGAACCGAGGCTTCCGAGAGGTCTGCCACGCCAGCGGCCGCCATGACCTTGCGCCGCGTCCTCGATCAGGATCGCGCCGAACCGCTCCGCCAGCTCTTCGAGCTCGTCCCAAGGGGGGGGCATGCCATACAAGGGTGCCACCACCACCACCGATGCTCCGTGCCGCAAAGCCATCTCGACTGAATCGAGATCGGGCGCGAGGGTGGTAGGCTCCACGTCGAAGAAGGAAACCGGCACCCCAGCCCCCACCGCGGCGGTAGCGAGATCGAAGCAGGCGAACGCGGGCAGGGCTACCGCACCCTTTCTCCCTCTCGCGCACCAGGCCAGCTCTAGTGCCAGTTGCAATGCCTGGGTGCCGCTATCCGTCAGTACGCTTGCCGAGGCGGAGTATTCGCGACACAGCAGTTCGCTCAGGCGTGCCCTGGCATCCGAAATTCCGAACCCCAGTGCGGTGCGGGCGATCGTCACAGGGGCGACCGGCGACCACGCCGGCAGTTGCCGTCGGAGGCGCCGCAACAAGCTCGAGCGCTCCGGGGCTCTAGTCGGCGGAGCAGCAGCCTCCACACCTACGGCAATTGCAGTGTCGTTGGTCACGTTGGTCAGAACTGAGGTAGCCGCCGCGCGATCGCGGGACCGAGGAGCTCTGCAAGGGGCAGCGGCATTCTCTGCCAGAGCTGCGAGGCAAGCCGAAAGATTCGCCCTTCGTCACCTGCCGTGGCTGCTTCTCCGGGCCATGTGGACCAGTGCAGTGGCTCCTCTGTGCCGCCCCACTGCAGTTTGAAGCGATGCGTCCCGCTTCCCGGTGTGCAGCGGCCGAAGTTGAAGGCCCGCACTCCCCGTCGAATCATCTCCTCCATGAGCGATGCATACAGCAGCATGTTCGGCGCTTTTGCATTGTGCTCGCGGAGAGAGGACGCCCACGTGATCTCGAATTCGTCCCGCCAGGTGAAGCCACATGCGGCGGCCACCGGCGAGCCATCCGCGTAGACTGCCGCAAAGACCACCTGACCGCCGAAGTAGCGTGGCAAGCCGCTGAAGAACGGGCGCGGCAGCACCGGGGTTCCCAGGTCGCGCATGTTGCGCGAGAAGACTCGATAGAACGCGTCGACTTGATCACGCCCGAAGCGCACCTCCATCTCCTCCTTCTGCGCGCGGCGGATCTGGCTGCGGAGCTTGGCACGAAAGGTCCGCTGCCAGAGCTCTTCCACAGTCGAAGGAAGGGGCAGCACGACCGTCACCTTCTGTCGGCTGGGTCCAAGCTCCGTCTCCTGTGGAGCACGGGAGCGCAGCTCGAGCTTGCGCGCACCGCTCCGAGCAGCCAGATCGCGAGCGCTGCGTGTGAGCGCCTCGCAGGCCGCGCGTGAGCCGAGGGGCCCCCCGTAGTTCACGTACGGCACGGAGACCAGGTGGCGGCCCAGCAGGCTGCGCATGCATACCAGCGGAAGCACTCCGTCTACGGAGCCTGCCTCCTCCCTCGCCAGGAGGTACATCGGGCGATGCCCGAATACCTCCTGGATCAGCTGTCCCCAGCCCCACAGGTGGCAGAAGGAGCTCCCAGGGTGCGTGCTCACGTATGCGTCCCATTCCTCCGCATCGTCTGCGGACGCGAGCGAGACATTGACGGATGCGCTTTCCTGAACGGCTGCGAGCACCGAATCTTCCTTTCGCGTACGCGGGCGTGGGGATCGGCGGACCGGTGACCTCCACCAGGCTACCGACGTCCGACCAGCGACTTTCAACGACAATTCACTGCGATTCCGAGGTCATCAGGCGATGTGGCGCAGCTCTGCCTCGCCGAGCCGAGCGTTCACGTAGTTCGCGATCGCCTGCACGGAGCCGAGATTGTCCTCAGTGATGTCAGTATCGCTGACCTCCAGACCAAACCGCTCCTCCAGGAAGACGACGATCTCCATCACGCCCATCGAATCCACGATCCCGCTGCCGAGCAGTGCGTCGGTGTCGTTCAGGACGAAGTCCGGGCGGGCGTACAGGAAGTTGTCGGTAATGAATTCGCGAATCTGGGCGACGACTGTGTTCGAGCTCATGAGTCCGGTCGTGTTTGATGTGGGACTGTGATAATTCGACGCGTACGCGTCCAACGGTCAGGATGCTTCCGCAACGGGCTTGAGGGCCGCCGCACGAGCCAGCGTCACCAAAAATTGCTCCGCGATATATCGCCGGCCGGACTCGTTGAGGTGCCCATTGTCGAATGTCCACTCGGGGGCGAGCATTGGAACCTCTTTCGAGCGGAACTTCGAGGACGCGGGGCTTCCGTCTGGCCGCATCGACTCCAGATGCGCCAGGTCGAAGATCGGGGCTCTGCCACCGTATTCCTTGCGAAGAAGCTCATTGAACAGGTGCCTCTTCGCGTTCAGCGCCGTCTCCGTGCGACGCCCCAGAAAGATCTTCACGTTTTCCTTGATTCCTTCGGGAGCGGTCGTGAGCGGCACGGTGATGTGGATTATGGTCGTGTCCGGATGCGCGCGCTCGAGCCGCCGCGTCTGGGCGACATATGCCTCGAAGAGAGCTTGAATGTCCGTCTGGTCGCCCACGTCGACATAGCAGTATTTGTACATCGCGAGCGCTCCGGGTCCGAGCCCGTTCTCGACGGCCTTCGCGAAGGCTTGGGCCTTGGTTTCGGGCCGCCTATTCTCGCCAATGTTCGCGTCGATGAACACGGCGTCGCTGCTGCTCGCGGCGTACGGACCCTGAACTATTCGGAGGCGAATGTTTGAGCGCTCGGCCAGAATTTCGCGCACCCCTTCCATGATATTGCGGCCGACCGACTGGTGGCCGAAGAACACGTTGCGGGATGCGAGCGCTTCCCATTCCGCCTGCGTGACATCGTCGAGTGACGCGAGCCGGCGAGGCTTTGCCGGTACAGTCATGGGGTCGCCTCCACGAACAGAGAAGCGACGATCCCTCTGTCGGGAACTCTGTGATCAGTGCGCATGGCTCTTCTTCGCGATTGCAGTCTCTACCTGCCGGCAGGCAACTCGAGTGCGGGTTCCTGCCTGAAACGGATCGCCCCGGATGCCCCCTCCTCTCCCCACGCCACGTCCGCCCGCTCGATGGGCAGCGCTTCGGGGCTCCGCCACTCCGCCACGAACTCCCGGTACCACAGCTGGGTCGAGAGCACGGCCACCAGCGCCTGGTTTTCTCGGAACCCCGTTGCCTTTCCGCTCTCGCACCGGCGCACCAGCCCCGCCACCGCCCTGGGCTCGAAGATGCCGGCGGCCAGCAGGGCTTCGGGCGACAGCGCCTCACGTACGTACTCCGGCGCCTGCGCCCCGAAAAAGGCGGGGGCATCCGGCGCGCGGTACGGCTGCTTGGGCCGCTGGGCCACCACCGGCGGCACGACCTTGCTGGCCCAGCGGCGCAGGATCTCCTTCTCCTTCAGCCCGCGCAGCTTGCTGTGCACGGGCAGCGCGGCGATGAAGGCGAACAGGCGATGGTCGAGGAAGGGGAATCGGCCCTCCACGCTGTGCGCCATCGCCATCCGATCCCCCTGCGAGCTGAGCAGGTAGGACGAGAGCAGTGTGGTGATCTCGAGGTAGGCGGCCTGGTTGAGTGGCGACCAGCGGTTGAAGGCCGGCGGCAGAGAGCTCCGCAGCTCCTGCATCGCGTCGAAGCCCTCCAGCTGGGCGCGCGCGGACGCGGAATAGAAGTCCTTGATGCGCGAGGTGAGGGCGAAGCGCGGTAGATGCGAGAAGAGGGGATCCTCCAGCCCGCCAGCGTTCAGGAAGAAACGCCGCCAGAAATCCCCGCCCTTGCTGCCCTCTCCCAGGTAGGAGTACAGACGGTCGAAGAGCAGCGGCCGCCAGCTCGAGTCCGGCTGGCGCAGGCAGAAGCGGCGGACGCGGGTCTCCTTGAACAGGTCGTAACCGAGGAAGACCTCGTCCGCGCCCTCGCCGGTCAGCACCACCTTGATCCCGCCGTCGCGGGTCAGCCGGGAGAGCAGGTAGAGCGGCGCCGGGGCGGTCCGCACCAGCGGGGTCTCGGTGTGGCGAACCACTCCGGGGAAGGTATCGGCGATCTCCCGCTCGCCGATGTGCTGCACCGCGTGCCGACTACCGATCGCCTCCGCCACGGTCCGCTGGAAGGCGCTCTCATCCAGCCGCGGATCCTGGAAGGTCACCGAGAAGGTGCGCAGGTCGTGCGGCGTGCGGAGCGCCGCCAGCGAGCAGGTGATGCTGGAGTCGATGCCGCCGCTCAGGTATCCGCCGACCGGCACGTCGGCTCGCATGCGCAGGTCGATGCTTGACTGCATCTGCGCGTCGAGCTCGGCCAGGGCATCCGGAGACTCCTCGGCGGCCTCGTCATAGTCGACCTCCCAATACCGACCGACGCGCAAAGAGCCATCACGCCAGAGGGCATAGCCGCCCGGCTCCAGGCTGTGGATGCCTCGGAAAGGGGTGCGCGGGGGGCGCGCCGCCCAGAAGGTGAAGACCTCGTCGAGCCCGCGCAGGTCAGGCTCGGCACTCACCTCCCCGCTGGCGAGGATCGCCTTGACCTCGGAGGCGAAGTAGAGGTTGCCGCCGCGGAGGGCGTAGAAGAGCGGGCGCACGCCGAAGCGGTCGCGCACCAGCAGCAGCGACTCGTTTCGCCGGTCGTAGATAGCGAAGGCGAACTGGCCGTTCAGCCGCTCGATCATCCCCACTCCCCACTGCTCGTAGCCGTGCACGAGCACTTCGGTGTCGCAGTGGGTGCGGAAGACGTGGCCGAGAGAGATCAGCTCCTGCCGCAGCTCGATGTAGTTGTAGACCTCGCCGTTAAAGGTCACGAGCACGGAGCCGTCCTCGTTCGCCATCGGCTGTGCGCCCAGGGCGAGGTCGATGATGCTCAGCCGCACGTGCGTGAGCCCCACGCGGCTGCCGGCGAAGTAGCCGTAGCCGTCAGGGCCGCGGTGCCGGATGGCGGCGGCCATGCACAGCAGGGTGCGGGGCTCGACCCCGGACGGCTCGTGTCGCGCGATCCCGGCGATGCCGCACACTTACCCGATCTCCGCGGTGTTGATCTCGGCGACCGGCTCCACCAGCAGCGGGCTCTGGTGCAGGTAGGCCGTGGTCATCCGCTTCTGCTCGATGTCGCGGTAGGCGCGACGGACCTGCTCGGGCTCGAGCCCCAACAGCTCGGCGGCCGCCTCCTCGTCCAGCCCGGAGTTCAGCGCGTAGAGCACGCGGTCCATGGTCGCGGCCGGCAGCGAGAAGTAGAACTCCTCCTGGGTCTGCGGCAGGGAGTACGTATCGGTGGTCGGCGGGCGGGCGGTCACGCCGCTGGGCACGCCGAGGTACTCCGCCAGGCGGTAGACCTGCGTCTTGTAGAGGTGCGCGATGGGCTTGAGGTCGGCGAGGCCGTCTCCGCCCTTCACGAAGAAGCCCTGGTCGTACTCCAGCCGGTTGGGCGTGCCCACTACCGCGTAGTGCAGCCGGTCGGCGTGGTAGTACTCGAGCATCTTGCGCACGCGCTGCTTGAAGTTCGTCGCCGCGACGATCACCCGGTACTCGGCCGGGGGAAGGCGATGACGGGTGATCTGGCCGTCCGGCGACTGCACCACCAGCGAGGAGGTGTTCAGCTGGTCGGTCTCCAGCCGGTTACCGGCGAGCACCACCTTCATCTTCCAGCCGGGGCCGTATTCGGGCACCACCCGGCGGATCGCCTCGTCGCGGCGCTCGTAGCAGCCGGCGGCCGCCAGCGTGGGCGCGATGTCCTCGGTGGTGTGCTCGATGCCCAGCTTGGTGGCCCACTCGAGGGCGAGGGCGTGGCTCTGCGGATCGGAGTCGCGCTCCGGCATGAACAGGCCGAAGACCCGCTTCGGTCCCAGAGCCTGGACCGCCAGACCGGCGCAGACCGAGCTGTCGACGCCGCCGCTCATGGCGACCACCAGGCCGCGTCGTCGGAGGACCTGTCCCAACTGCTTGCGGATGGCTTCGGCGATTCGCGCCGTCTCGGCGGCGGGATCGATGTCCAGCAGATCGATGGTGGGTGCGGGCATCAGGATGATTTCCGATCACAGAGTTCGATAAGTCCGGCAACGAGCGGCCGCGGGGGGGTGCAGGCTTGGTGCCTTGCAGCGTCCGGGTCGCGGAATCGCGAGTAGAGCGGCCTCTATGGCCCTTTCCGGAGCGCCCGCCTCATCCGGGAAGGCGTCTGCTTTGCGCAAGGGGGTGTTGAGGGTCCGCTACACCTTTCACGATTGCGCAGCATGCTGGCGCTTCCGGATCGCAAAACCTTCCGAAATCCGGGACATTCTGGTTGCGCCTCGGAGGGTGCCGCCTGTCCGGCTCTCAGGTGATGCAGCGGCCGGTGGAAGTGCGCTGGCTCCGAGTATCGGCAGGGCGGTGACGGGAGCGCAGAATGGCGGGAGGAGGCCGGTCGGGTGGAGACGAATGCTGGCGAGGGGCACCCGTTCTTCCGGGATGCCCCTCTCATCAGTTCGTCAAGCGCAGCCGCGGAACGCGAGAGCTACTGAAGCGGCTGCGGGTGCGGGCTGGGTCCCCTCACGCCGCCGGCTGGAGCGTCGTGGTCGGAAGCTCGAGGGTCTGCGCGATAGAGCGGAAGCGGAACTCGCTCAACAACCGCTCGAGCTTCGCCTCGGTGCGCGCGAGCGCCCCGTAGTGCCGGATGCGGGTGGCGAGATCCACCTCGAAGCGCGGTTGATCCGGGTCGATCTCCCATGGATGGATGTAGAAGGTCCCCGGCACACCCCGCCGCTCCGCGTCGCGCAGCGCTCGCCGGGTCAGGCCGTAGGGGAGCAGCCGGAAATAGCCGCCCCCTCCCGCGGGGAGAAGCTTTCGCCCGACCCGCAGGGTCGCGGGGGGGAGCTCGGCCAGCTCACCGCCGGCGCGCCGCAGCCAGTGCGGGTCCCGCTTGCCGCCGGGGAAGCCGTAGCCTTTCCGCTCCACCGGGAAGAGGCTGGAGTCGTAGCGGTAGCCCTCCTCGATCAGGATGTCCAGCGCCCACTCGCACCCCGGGACGATGGAATAGCTCGGCGCCCGGTAACCCAGCACGTCGACTCCTGTTACGTCCTCCAGGATGGCCTTCGAGCGGCGGATGCAGGAGCGGAACTCGAAGGGCGTGACCGTGACCACGCGGTCGTGGCCCCAGCCGTGAGAGGCGATCTCATGCCCGGCCTCGGCGATCTCCCGCACCAGGTCGGGATAGCGCTTGGCTATCCAGCCGAGGACGAAGAAGGTGCCGGTCGCCTCGTGCTGCGCGAGCAGCTCCAGGATCCTGCGGGTGCTCCTGTCGACCCGGCCCGGAAGGGAGGACCATTGATTCCTGGCGACGTACGGCTCCAACGCCGAGACCTGGAAGTACTCCTCGACGTCGACCGTGAAGTGATGATGCATCGGAGTGCAAGAAAGTGCTGGATCCACGCAGCGGTCGGGCGGCGGGCGGACGCAAGCCCGGAACCCGGTCGCCGCGTGACGTCACTTCTCGACTCCCTTAAGATGTTGCGGTATAACCGATTAGGATGAACCTGGGAGGGCGTGGAGAGGCCGTTTTCGTGCGGTCGAAAGCTGTCACCGCGTTGCGACAGATGTTGTGGCGGGAGCGTGACAGGGTGAGCGCTCGGACAAGACAAGGAGACACGGAGGGGCGGGAGACCAAACCTGAGGGACCCGCTGCCTGAAGTGGCGGCACGCTGGCAGCTACTGACACCCAGCCTGCTTCGCCGCTCTCCTTGTCCCCTTGTCCCCGAGATCAGCCCCTCACCCCTTCACCCCTTCACCTTGTCACCTTGTCATCCCGGTCCCCAGCCAGCGCCTCCACCAGCTTTCCCACCGACCGGTCGATCCGATCGTAGCTCTGCACCAGCTCGTCCGCCTGGCCCCTCCAGGGGTCGAGGATCGCCCGGGTGGGAATGGGCTGGGGGTCGAGGTCGCCCAGCAGCACGACCTTCTGCTCCGGACGCAGCGTGAAGCGCTGCCGTAGCAGGCGCTCGTGCTCGGGGTCCATCACCACCAACAGATCCGCTTCATCCACCAGCTCCTGGGTGAGCACACGCGAGCGGTGGGTGGAGAGGTCCAGGCCGCGGGAGGCGGCCCGGGCTTGCGCGTCATCGGGCGATGGCCGGTCCGGACCGACGAAGCCGGCGGAGCTCACCTCGATCCGTTCCCCGAGACCGCGCTCTTCCAGAAGTGCCTGCAACAGGACGGCGGCGTAGGGACTGCGATAGATGTTGCCGGTGCAGATGGTCAACACCGATCTCGGCGGCGGGCCCGTGCGGAGGAGCTCAACCGCCGCACGCCGCCGGAGTGGATGTAGTACCCGCGCGGGGACGTGCCGCCCCTTCCCGACGAGCCGTCGCAGCCGCCGCAGGGCACCGGGGGCTCTCTGCGCGTTCCCGACCGGGAGTTCCAGAGCTGTCTGTTCGTTACTCATCGGCCTTCACGTAAACCCACGTCTGGGGTAGTCTTCTCCAGGCGCCCAGGAGCCATCCGAAGGTCAGGCCCAGGACTGCGAATATCCATTCCAGCCCCGACAGCGGTGCCGCGGCCAGCAGGGCGGTGAGCACCACCACGCCGGCGCCGGTTCCACCCACCACCAGCAACGAGAAGGTGTCGCGTCGGGCACAGAGGCCCAGCGGGAGGGCGAGAAGGAAGAGCCAGACGGAGTTCATCCGCACGAGGGCCCACCTGGAAATGTACTCGATGTTGTGGATCAGCCTCCACCCGCTGGCGAGGGTGTTCTGTGGACAGGCGCGGCGCTGCATGGCCTCCACACAGTAGCCACTACCCGATCGCCGCACGACCAGCGACACGGTATCCCCCACGTCGACGTTCGCCAGGCCGTCCTCCAGCCGCACGGAGGGCGTGTCGAGGCGGAGCCGGGTCGCCCAGGTCTCGTAGCGCAGGACGACGTCGCCGCCGTCGATTCCCAGGAAGAGGACGTCTTTCTCCCCCTGCTCCAGGCTCAGCAGGTGCTCGAGACCCGCGTACCCGGCCGCCTTCCGCACGGTGACCACCAGCGGCTCGCCGGCATCCAGGCGATCGCCGGGTCGATCGGTCAGGATGCCTCCGTGGATCGGCACCGCCCGATTGCCGAGTGCCGCCCGCGAGATATCACCCTGATAAGCTCCGTACCGCTCCGAGCCGTTCTGCCACTCGACCCGGTACGGCCCGGCCGGGAGGGAGGGAAAGAAGAGCAGACCGGTAGCAGCCAGGACCGCGATGAGCGCCGCTGCCGCCGTCACCAGGGAGTATCGGCCAGGACGGGGCCTGCGAGGGACCGAGGAGATCCACCATCGCGCCAGCAGCGCCCCCAGCGCGGCCCCCGCCGTGTTGCTGATCACGTCCGAGGGGTTGGCGTCGCGGCCCTGGATCAGCGAGAGCTGCGCGAGCTCGATCGCGATCGACACACCCATGCCGATCAGAGCGGGTCTATCAACCCGCCCGCTCAGCATCCACAGGCCCACTCCGAGCGGGAGGAAGAGGATCAGGTTGGCGATCACGTCCGCCAGCCCCCGCGACCCGCAGGCGAGGAGGCAGAGACCCCCGGAGCCGGAATTCCCACCGACTCCATCCGAGCCGGACAGAGTAGCCGTGGCAATGGCCACCCCCGCGACGAGCAGGATGCCCGCGCCGAGCCAACGCGACCTCCTGCCTGTCCGTGCCTCCATCCCGCTCTCCGATCAAGAGGCTGCCCGGATCGGAAACCCGGTCCGGGCAGATGATTGCGACGGCGAAGTCAAAGCTCGCTCAGTACTGCGAAAGGGTCCCGGTGCGGCGCGCGTAGCGAAGGCTCCAGCGGAATGCGGCCAGGCCCACCACCATGAGCACGGCCGCGAGGAGAGCCAGCACTCCCAGATCCACGGCAACTGCCGAGAAAGAATCGCCGGAGAGCAGAGCTCGTCTGAACGCCCGGAGCCCGTAGGTGAGTGGGACTAGACTCGCCAGCGGCCGAACTACCTCGGGGATCACGCTCGTCGAATAGTAGACACCCCCGAGCAGGCCGAAGGCGCCCATCACTGTCGGGCCGATCGGACCGGTGGTTCGGAAGACGAGGACTCCGGAAGCGAGCAGGAGGCCCAGCGGCAGGTGCGCCAGGACGAGCAGCACGAGGATGAGGATCGCGAGCGGTAGGCCCTTGAGGGCGATCGCCCCGCCGAAGATGACGATGCCGAGGATCAGGGTCGCCGCCTTGGCGGTCGCCCAGAGCATACCGTATCCGGTCATTCCGGCGAGTAGTTGCGGCATCGAAGCAGGCGTCGCCAGCAACGCCTCCAGCGTGCCGGAGGAGATGCCTCCCGAGATCGAAGCGGGTATCGAGCGAATGCTGACTCCCACCAGCTGCATCGCGGCAAGCCCCGTCACCAGAAAGCCAAAGTAGACCCCACCTTCGTTGGCGATCGAGTCCGCCACGACCGGCTGCAGCGCGCGCCCGATCAGGAAGACCGGGACCAGCGTGGTCAGCGTTCCGACAATCGAGAACACCACGTTCAGCCGGTAGCTCGTGAACGTGAGCCAGTGTATGCGGATCAGCGCCAGGATGCGTCTCATGCGACCAGGGTCTCCCGCCGATCCATCTTCGCCGACCGTACCCGCTCGAGCAGGTCGGCGAGGGATAGATCGTCTCTGGTGAAGCGGGACACGGAGATTCCGGTTCGAACGAGGCGCTCGAGCAACTCGGCCGCGCCTGCCTCGTCGGTGTGTACCTCGATGCGCACGCGGTCCCAGCAGCTGCCGTCGCCCAGTGTGATCGGCTCAACCCCCAGCAAGCGACCGCCGCACGCGCTGATACAGGCCTCGAGCGCGGGGTGTGCGCCGTCGGTCGTCCACAGGGAGCAGATCCGGGCTCGCGAGGAGGACAGCAGCTCTTCCGTGTGCCCCACAGCTAGCAGGCTGCCGGAATCGAGCACGGCGACCCGGTCGCAGAGCTCGGTGACCTCTTCGTGGTCGTGGGTCGCCAGCAGAATCGTGGTCCCGCGTACGTCCCTGAGCTGCCGGCGCAGAAATGACCTGAGCTCGCGGGCAGAGATCGGATCGAGGCTGCGCGTGGGCTCGTCGAGGAGTAGCACCTCGGGACGGCCGAGCAGAGCGCGTCCGATGAGGAGCCGCTGCTTCATGCCCGAGGAGAAGAGACCCACCTGCTTGCGCCCCGCGTCCTCCAGGCCCACCAGCTCCAGCACCTCGCCGATCCTTCGTCGCGCTTCAGCCCCGTGGATGCCATACAGCTCCGCGTAGAGCCGCAGGTTCTCCTCCGCGGAAACACGCCAGTAGAGGCTACGCTCGGCGGGAATGACGGGGATCAGGATGCGGCGCACCTCTTCGGGATGCCTGGTGACGTCGAAGCCGCCGACCCGTGCGACACCCCTGTCCGGGAGCACCAGCGTCGCGAGGATCTTGAAAAGCGTGGACTTACCTGCGCCGTTCTGGCCGAGGACGCCGAAGCACTCGCCCCGTTGTACCGTGAGGTCGATCCCGCTGAGGGCGACCCGCACGTCGCTGGCGAAGGGACGGCGGATCAGGTCGCTCCAGCTTCGTTGCAGGAGGAAGCGCTTCTCCAGCCCGCTGATCTCGATGATCGGGGCGGTGCTCATCGGGTCACTCCGCCATCGCCGGCGCCCGCACCTGTCCTCCGTGCCAGCCGAGCAGTTGCTCGGCCACGTCCGGCAACCGCTCCAGATCGCGGACGAGCCGGAGCTCGTACACGGGCACACGATCGGCGATCGAAGTGGTCGCGGTGAGGAGGTCGGCGGCGAAACCGCTCCCCAGCATCCCCGCGATCTTGCAGTAGGCCACCAACCGCATGGACGCGATGATGGGAGGCACGCGCAGGCGACTCACCGCCGGCAGCGAAGCATCCGCTCGCTGCGGCTTCAGCAGGTAGACCGCGACAAGAGGTGCCGGCTCCGGAAGCACCTGATCCACGGGAAAGGGAGGGAGTGACAGCTTTCCGTCCCGACCCGGGGTTCCTTCCAAGGAGGGTGCGCCGTCTTCGAGCCTCACCCGCAGGCTATGGATGCCGGGGAGCGCCAGAACTTCGCCGTCGGTGACGACGGGCAGTGAATCGTCCGTGACGAAATTGCAGCCCGCCCGGAAGAGCGTCAGCGCCAGGGTGGACTTTCCGAAGTGTTTGGGCGCCAGAAACGCGACTACGCCACTGGCTGTTTCCACCGCGCTGGCGTGCAGCGTCGTCACCCCCGAAAGCTGGAGGGAGGTCGCCAGAACGCGCCCGATCAGGTGATTGCGGCCAAAGTCCCACCAGGGCTCCGGGTTCGGAAGCCAGCAGATATCGCCGGAAGGAAGCAGATCGTAGCAACCGGTATCATCGATGGTGATGCGGTGCCCGGCCGCATGGCGGTAGAGGCGTGCGTGGACCTCTCCGTAGATGTGTTCCTCCCCGAGCAGCTCCGCGTCCTCCGCCTCGGGCAGCTCGTCCACTACCCGAAAGGCCCAGCGGACGGGGCCGGGAGGGCATTCGCGCAGCTCCGGAAGCGGGATCGTCGAGCTGAGCCGCGACCCGCAGGCGGAATAGTAGTACGTGGTCACAGCCCCGCGGTCGCAAAGGGGATGGTGCGATCGACAGCGGAGAGATCGGCGAGGGGATTGAAACGCTCCACGTAGGTCGGCTCGTCGCCCAGTACGTGGCCGGCCAGCTCGACCCAGGCGTGCGCCTCGAAGCCGCGGGGGCCCATACGCACGCCGATGCGGATACGCGATCCGGTGAGCCCGGCGCGTTCCAGCATCTCGTGCAACGCGATGGAACGAACGAGACACAGGGGACGGCCGATCCCGAAGCGCGCGACGCGCTCTACCGCGAGCCCGATCCTTTCGGCCCGCTGCAGGTCGGGCGGCTGCGCACCCGGCTGGCTGTGGCGCCCCGCGAGCGTGGCCAGCAACTCTCCCCGCGGGACCCGACGCACCAGGCGCTGTGCTTTGAGAAGCTCCACCTGGGCCCGCAGCATGAGCCACCAGACGGCCGGTCCGCTTGCGAGGAGCTTGCGGAGCCGTCTGGCGGAGTTACGTAGCCGGAGCATCGACGGTCAGCTCGAGCTCTCCAATCCTCTCCAGGAACTCGCGCGTGTCTGCGATGAGTGTTTCCGCATCGACGCCCGTATAGGTCTGTTGCAGGGAGCGGATCAACTCGTCGAAGCTGTTCGCGACCGAGGAGTTGGCATCCGGTAACATCTCCCAGATCTTCGCCCCCACGCGGCTCAGGCCGAAATAGGCCTCGCTGCGCGAGCAGAAGAGCACTCCCCCATCCTCCATAGGACGGAAGATGACGGTGGGGCTCTTGAAGGGCAGCCGCTGACTCACGTGAGAACCCGATTGAGGTGGCAACAGAAACCGCCGAGCTTGCGGCGGTGAAATTCAATACCATCCGGGGTGGCGGTCCCGGACCGCCACCCCGCACCTGCTCGAGAATCAGGACGTGGTCGGATGATCCGGCTCGTTCTCGTGAAGGAAGAACTCCTTGATGCTGTCCGCGCCCCAGTCCAGATCAAAGGCCCAGCCACCACCTCGCGTCAGCTCGCGAAACGAACCGAACGGAACCACTTGAGGCTTCTCGTACATCGGCTACCTCCGTATACGGTAGTTCCTGGTGCCCCAGGAGAGATCGTGGCGCGACGCGCCACGGCGAGCAATCCAGCCGGGGGCGTCACCTAGCAAGCCATGCACCACCCGGGTCCGTCTCAGAAACCCACGGTCCCATCCCATCTTCTGCGATCGCCGAGGGTTCCGTGGCCGGGCCGATCTTCCCGGAGCGCAACGCGTGTCGTGGGTCCGCAACGCCGCTGGAAGGGCGCAGGTACGCTCGCAGCCAGGCCTCGCAGAGTATCGTCAGGGAGACGTCGACCGAGGACGACCAGCGGACCACCCCGTCCGGGCCAAAGACGTCGTTGAACGCCTGGCTATCGACGACGTCTGCCTCCTGGCTGACCCAGGGACCGGCATTGAGATCGGCCAGCAAGCGCTCGGTGTCTTTCCGCCAGCGAGCGCGCAGGATACCGAAGCCCGTTCCCGTCTTCATTCCGCCACGGAGAAAGGTCCGATTTCGATCCGGAAGGCGATCGCGGACGGCCTGCTTGAGGAGGACCTTGAAATCGTTCGGCTGATTGAAATCGCTATCCGGCCGTGACATGGCGAACTCCACGAGCCGGCGGTCATAGAACGGCATGCGGAGCTCGAGCCCTTCGTCACGGTTGAGGTCGAACGACGCGGCGCACCCGCGCGAATGTGCATATTCCATCAGGTTCCACGCATGTCGCTGCATGGAAATGGTGGGATAGCGGCGAACGATGCGGGCCGCGTAGTCCCGACGATCACTCTCGACGACCCTGTCGAGGGTAGCGCCGTCCACGCAGATCCACGGGGGCACCGGGCGCTCGTAGGGTCGCGTGCAGAGGCGCCTGTCCAGCAGGTGCTCCATGGCGTCGAACAGGCGGAGCGGGAGCGCCGGGCGCAGACAGGTATCGACGAAGCTGCGCCATCCCCTGTAGCCGCGAGCGGCGCGGTAGCGACGGAGCTCCACCAGCCTGCCGCGGCGGAGGAGGTCCGCCATCCGCCAGCTCTCCAGCGCGAACACGTTGTCGCCGCC
>DASVBS010000055.1 GCA_036375715.1 Longimicrobiaceae bacterium
CGGGCGCAGACAGGTATCGACGAAGCTGCGCCATCCCCTGTAGCCGCGAGCGGCGCGGTAGCGACGGAGCTCCACCAGCCTGCCGCGGCGGAGGAGGTCCGCCATCCGCCAGCTCTCCAGCGCGAACACGTTGTCGCCGCCATGACCATTGAGGAGAACCCGTGCATTCAGTGTACGTGCCCTGCGAGCCAATACGCGGTTGTGGATCTCCAGCGTATGCCCATGGCAGTGCGACCGGGTCCTGCATCGACGTTCGAGCTCAATGTAGAGTGGCACGCCGGTGATTTCGACCCAATTGACCGTCGTGCCGTAGCTTTCGGCGACTGCGGTGATGTACGGCGATTCGTCTCCCGGATCTCCGTCGGGTAATGCAAAGGAGAGAATGTGCGGGATCGTGCCCGCAGCGGAGGCCAGCGAGGAGAAAACCGCCGTCGAATCGTAGCCGCCGCTCATCGCCAGAGCCGTCGACTGCGGCACCGCGCGTTCGGCGCAGGCGGCGTCCAGCAGCTCGCGCAGTGTGGCGCGAGCTTCGTCAGTGGTCAGCCTGGCGTAATGATCCGCTCCCCGGGCCTCCCAGTACCGCTCCACCCGCACGCCGGCTGAATCGGCGTACAGCCTGCTTCCCGCCGGAAGCTCGCTGATCCCCTCCCAGGGGGTGACCGTTCCGTCGCCATAGCGCATGAGGATCGCCCGGAGCACACCCTCGCGACTGACCTTTGCGGCCGGACCCATTCGCGCGAGCATCGGGTGCGGCGTGGAGGCGACGAACAACCGCCCGTCGATTCGTGCGTGGAAAGTGCTCCGCGCCCCGAACGGATCCCGTCCACAGAACAGTTGCCGGCGCTTCGTGTCCCAGACACAGAACGAGAAGTCGCCCTCGAGCACATTCACGCACTCTGCGCCGAACGCCTCGTATGCGGCGGCAATCAGATCCGCCGAGGAGTGTGAGGCGGGAATCACCCCGGCGCCTTTCAGCTGCCGCAGCAGATCTGCTTTGTAGTACAATGTCGCGTCGCACACAACGTGAATGTCGCCGCGCGACGCGATCATCGTCTCGCCCGCGAACTCGGGCTGCGTCTCCCAGCGATCGCGAGCCACCGCGAGCACGGCCCCGGGACACCGGAATACGTCGTGGACCTCGGATCCCCGGTAGGCCATCGTGCCGAGCAGCCCCCGAACGTCGGCCGGGCCGCTATGCTCTCCGAGGATCGCGAGTATTGCCGTCACTGGGCTCCTGAAGGCGAATGCTGCTGGCTGACGTCGTCATTCGGGCGCTGAATCGACCTGCACGACCCGTCTGACATATTCCCACCACTGCGGCAGCTGCTTCACGTGGTGCCGAACGCGCTCGCGGAGCAGCATCGGCTTCGGGTCGTCGGGCAGATCGATCCCGTTCGATCCGGGCCCGCGCTGAATCCCCATGCGCCACAGCCTGCGGGCGAGCGCGAGCGAGGGCGTTCCCCGCTCGTCCGGAAGCAGGTTGGTCACGTACTGCCGCTCGAGCAGGTCGAGCAGACGCGACGAGCCGGCCGGTCGCAGGGATTCCAGTACCTCCGCCGGCACGGGGGCGTCGCATACGCTGCGGGCCAGTCGCAATGTCCAGTAGGCGCAGCTGTCGGCCCCGGCGGAATGTGCCCGGGAAACGAAGTCGTCCCAGCCGATTTCGCCGGAACGCAGGTACGCCGCTACGTCGCTGAATGCACGCCAACCGTGGCTCTTCAGACGGTGCGACCAGGCGAAATGGATGCAGGTGTGTAGCAGCTGATCGGCCACGCATGGTACCCGGCAGCGGGTCCCCTTCACCTCCACCTCGATCGACCTCTCCCAGAGGTCGGTCTCGCCGAACGAGAACGGGCTGTCCGGCATCCAGAGGCGCGTGTGGATCTCCATCCCACAACTCGCGCCAAACGAGTCGTAGAGCGGGGGAAGATGATGGGCGTTGCTGTAGGATTCCCTGGGATGGCGCCGCGGGTCCCAGTTCCAACCGATCTCCTGCGCCAGAACCCACGCGGTTTCGCCGCGACCCTCTTCGACAAGCAGGTCCACGTCGACCATTGGCCGGCGCGAGAAGCCGCCGTACACGGACACCGCCGCCGCGGCCCCTTTGAGCAACAGGACGGTGAGCCCTTCGTGTGCGAACGCGGCGATTGCCTCCTCGAACATGCGCTCGAGGTGGAACAGCTTGAACTCCCACACCTGCGCCAGCGCCCTGAGCGCCTTCGCTCCGTCGCCGCCCGCTGCGAGCGGAGAGTTCCGGATCACCCGCCACAGGGGGAGCGTAGCCCGCTCGTGCTCGGCCAGCGAGAGCAGCCGCTTCCATTCGACGGGCCCGTGCAGGAACTGGGCGTAGTCGGCCTGCGTACCGAACGGATTGGCGCGCAGAACGATCTGGCCTTCCCGGGAGAGGAGGGAGCGCACGCGTGCCGACCGCGACCTCTGGTGTTCGGACGTTGAAGCCATGTCGCCGATCAACCTCGAGCGATCGCGGGGGCCGGCTCGGCAGGCTCCCCTTCCAGCTCCCGCTTGAGCGCCAGGACATCGTGTTTGCCGTTCGGCATGCGCGGTAGCTCGTCGCGCGCTTCGATCTTGGTCGGGTGCATGTAACGCGGCAGCTCCACGCGCGCGTAGGCGTTCAGCCGCTCGAGCGAGCCGCCCGGCGCCAGCACCACGAAGGCAAGGATCGCCTCCCCCCGGCGCGGGTCCGGCCGCGAGGTCACCACGCCGTCGACGATCTCTCCGGAGGCATACAGCACGTCCAGGATCTCGTCGGGTCCAACGCGGAAGCCGAGCGACTTGATCATCCGGTCGCGGCGGCTGACGTAGTAGAGGAACCCCTCCTCGTCGCGTTTCACCAGGTCGCCCGAGAACACGACCGTCCCCGCCTCCGGGCGCAGCGGGTGCGGCCGGTAGACGGCCGCGGTGCGCTCGGGGTCCTTCCAGTAGCCGAGGGTCACGGTCGGCCCGCAGTGCACCAGCTCGCCCACCTCCCCCGGCTCGCATGGCGTCAGGTCCTCACGCAGTACCAGGATCTCGGTTCCGGGCATCGGCCGACCCATCGAGTCCGGGCGGCGGTCGACTTCCTCGGGCGACAGGTAGGTGCTGCGGAAGACCTCGGTCATTCCGTACTGGAGGAAGATGCCGGCCTGCGGCTGCACCTCGCGGAGCTGCCGCACGGCCGTGGGGGCCAGGTGTCCGCCGGCGTTTTGCAGGATGCGCAGCGACTCGATCGGACGATCGCGAAACTCCGGCGCGGTCAGTAGCTGCATCCAGAGCGCGGGGACGCCGGCGAGTACGGTGGCGCCGGCCTCGCGGATCGAAAGCGCGATCTGGTTTGCCACGGGCGACCGCTCGATCAGCAGCTCCGCTCCGACCCGCATCGCGCACAGGAGCTGATTGGCGCCGTAGACGGAGCTGAAGGGGAGAATGCTGGCCAGCCGGTCGTCCGGACGTAGCCCGAGATATTCGGCCACCGTGGAGATCGCCGCCCACACGTTGCCGTGGCTCGCCACCACCCCCTTGGGCATGCCGGTCGAGCCGGAGGTGTAGGTGATCTGCGCGATATCCGAGGCGGCGCGGGGAAGAGGCTCGAACTCGGCCTCCGCCGCGACGCTGGCGACGTCGAGCACCGGAACGGTGCTGTCGAGAGTCCGGTGCAGGCGGCCGAGCAGTGCCTCGGAGGTCAGGAGCAGGCTCGCCTCTGCCTGGCCCAGCACGTACTCGAGCTGCCTTGCCCGGACCGTCTCATTGACCATGATGGCCACGGCGCCGGCTGCCCACACCCCGAAGTAGGCGGCCGCCGCGTCGCTTCCCCGTTCCAGAAAGATCACCACCCGCTCGCCGGACCCGACCCCGGCGTTCACCACCGCCTGCGCCAGTGCGGCGGCGCGGGCGCGTAGCCGATCATAAGTGAGGAATTCCTCGCGCTCCCGGATCGCGATGCGTGAACCGGCCTGATCCGCCGAGTCCCACAGGAGGTACGCGGCGTTTCGATCGGCGGGCTGTGGATGGGCTGGGTTGGCCATGGGGAGCGTCGCTGAACTCGAGGAATTGCGGTCGAACGGGCCGCGGTGCCTCGCATTGCAGGTGCCAGGTGAAACCCGATCAGGGCTGTCTGGAGGCGGCCACCAGTTGGCTTCGTCCCGAGCCCCTAGGAAGGTCCGGGTGATTCCGGCACCTCCAAGTCCCCCGGGTACGATCCTGGGGAACTTCGACTTCCCCTGTGACAATGAATGGCGACGTGTGGCGATCCTGCGGCAAGTGTCGCATCATTAGCGATCGGAGGCGCTTGAATGCGATGCGCGCGCCGTCAGGGGCGTGTCGGCGCTTGGCGGAAGCGGCGCGTGCCGCGGGCGGCGTCCGGCGAGCAGGCGGGCGCACGGTATGCGATCTGCCGGTCGTCCCTGGACTCCGGAGAGTTGTGCGGGGTTCCGCGCCGGATCTATACTCCGCTCTTCCCATCAGCAAACTGATCTGTTCACCGCGATATCACTTGCAATGCAGACGCACTCCACGAAGGAGCAGATGCTCAACCGCTTCAGCCGTCGGGAGGCCACCCTTGGGGTGATCGGTCTTGGCTACGTGGGTCTTCCCCTCGCCGCTGAGATGGCCCGCAGTGGCTTCCGGACGGTGGGCTTCGATGTGAGCCAGCGGGTTGTAGACACCGTGAACCGCGGTGAGAGCCATATTCAGGACGTCGCATCGGAGGTGGTCGCGGACTACGTGGAGAAGGGGCTACTCAGCGCCACCACGGACCTTTCCCGCCTCTCCGAGTGCGACGCGATCTCCATCTGCGTTCCGACGCCGCTCTCCAAGACCAAGGACCCCGACCTCTCCTATGTGGTGAGCGCCACCAGGTCGGTGCGCGACGCCCTACGGCCGGGGCAACTGGTCATCCTCGAGTCCACCACCTATCCGGGCACGACCCGCGAAGCGATGCTGCCTGTGCTCGAGGATTCCGGACTCGAGGTCGGGAAGGATTTCTTCCTCTGCTTCAGCCCTGAGCGTGTCGATCCGGGCAATCCGGTGTGGCACACGCGGAACACCCCCAAGGTCATCGGCGGCCTCACCGAGGCGTGCACCGAAGTCGGGGTCGCCCTGTACGGCCAGATCTTCGATACCCTGGTGCCGGTCTCCAGCGCCGAGGCGGCCGAGTTGGTGAAGCTGCACGAGAACACCTTCCGGATGATCAACATCGCCCTGGCCAACGAGATGGCCCAGGTCTGCGATCGGCTGGGAGTGGATGTCTGGGAGGTGATCGACGCCGCGGCGACCAAGCCCTTCGGCTTCATGAAGTTCACCCCGGGCCCCGGTCTCGGGGGGCACTGCATCCCGCTCGACCCGCACTACCTCTCGTGGAAGATGCGGACACTCGCCTTCAAGACGCGGATGATCGAGCTGTCGAGCGAGGTGAACGCGGAGATGCCCGCCTTCGTCGTGCGCAAGGTGGGGGACGCACTGAACGACGATCGCAAAGCGATTCGCGGCAGCCGCATCCTGGTCCTGGGTGTCGCCTACAAGAAGGACATCGACGACCTGCGCGAGAGCCCGGCGCTGGAGATCCTGCACCTGTTGCAGGAGAAGGGGGCAGAGGTGGAGTACCACGACCCGCACTGCCCCGAGATCGGCGACGACGGGCATACGCCGCTGGAGAATCTCCCGCTGCGCTCCGTCAATTTCACTCCCGAGGTGCTCCGCGCCGCGGACTGCGTGGTGATCGTCACAGACCACCGGGCGATCGACTACGAGATGGTCGCCCGGGAGGCTCGTCTGGTGGTCGATACCCGTGGGGTGATGCGGCGAGTGAGCGGCTCGGCGCGGGTGGTGGGTCTGAGCGGAACGGAGCAGGAGCGCCACACCGCCAATGGGCGCTGGCTTTCGCTGGTCGCGAGCTGATGCGCATCAGAGAGATCGAGGCGGACCTGCGCGCTGAGCCGCGCCGGTGGCTCGTCACCGGCGCGGCCGGCTTCATTGGCAGCAACCTGGTCGAGCACCTGCTCCGGCTGGGTCAATCGGTGCGGGGGATCGACAACTTCGCGACCGGCCACCGCCGCAACCTGGAGGACATCCGCGTCCAGGTGGGAGAGGAGGCCTGGGCCCGCTTCGAGTTCGAGCCGACGGACATCCTGGACCTCGAGGGATGCCGGCGCGCCTGTAAGGGGGTGGATTTCGTCCTGCACCAGGCGGCGCTCGGCAGCGTACCCCGCTCGCTGGCGGATCCCATCGGCAGCAACGCCGCCAACGTCAGCGGTTTCCTCAATGTGCTCGTGGCGGCGCGGGACGCCGGCGTCCAGCGGTTTGTCTACGCCGCGAGTAGCTCCACTTACGGCGACCATCCTGATCTGCCCAAGGTGGAGGAGCGGATCGGTCGGCCGCTCTCACCCTATGCCGTGACGAAGTACGTCAACGAGCTATACGCCGACGTCTTCGAGCGCAGCTATGGCATTCGCACCGTGGGCCTGCGCTACTTCAACGTCTTCGGTCGGCGCCAGGACCCGGAGGGTGCCTACGCCGCGGTGATTCCGCGCTGGGTGGCGAGCCTGCTGGAGGGCCGCCCGTGCGTGATCAACGGGGACGGGGAGACCTCGCGCGACTTCTGCTACGTGGAGAACGTGGTGCAGGCGAACCTGCTCGCCGCGCTGGTCGACCCGGAAGGCGAGCCGGAGAGCGGCGCCGTCTACAACGTGGCGGTCGGCGAGCGCACCACGCTGAACGAGCTGTTCGCGATGATTCGGGACGGGTTGGCGACGTCGCGGCCCGAGCTGGCCGGCGTCCAGCCGACGTATGGGCCGTTCCGCCCGGGTGATGTGCGGCACAGCCAGGCGGACATCTCGAAGGCCCGCCAGCGGCTCGGGTATGAGCCCACCCACACCGTGGCGGAGGGACTGACAGAGGCCCTCGGTTGGTACGAAGCGACGCTGGCGCGCACGGGCCCGGACATGGGCCCGTAGGGGCGCCGCTAGCGCGATGTTGAGCCGGATCATCTGCATGCGGAGAATCGCACCGGCTGGACATTCGCCTGTAGGGGCGCCCCTTGTGGGCGCCCGCACGCCGATGCTGCAAGCGGTTGCCGTCCGGAACCCTCAGGTGTGTGGTGCGGGCGGCCACAAGGGCCGCCCCTACGGGCGGATCACCTGCGCGATGTAGTGTGGAGCGGCGCCACAGGCCGTTATCGGCATTGGCACCCGGACACCGGCGGGTAGACAAAGAAGAGGGCGCGGGATCGACATCCCGCGCCCTCGCGTCAGGGTCCCTCGGGTTCGGAGGGATAGTCAGTCGGGGCGGTTGTTCCGCCTCTGCCATTGCTGCGCTTCGTCCAGGAGCTGCGCGATCACTTCCCTGGTCTTGGCGTCCGTCTCCTTCTGTCGCTCCATCGAGCGCAAGTACTCGACATAGCTGTCGATCCGGGCAGGGCTGGAAGATTCCGAAGCAAACTTGCAGATCAGCATGCGTGCGTTCTCGGTACGGGTCAATCAGTCGCTCAGGCACCGGGGAGAGCACCAGCCATGCCTTCGGGTCGCCTCGGCCGCCTGGACCGTAAGTAATGCTTCTGTAAGCCGATGACGAGGGAGCGCGCGGTTACCGCCGGGGCCATCGGGAAGCTGTTTTTGTGGTCTTGCCTCCGCACCCGTCACCAACGCACAACACTGGTCCGGCTTCTCCCGGTAAACGCCTGTAGCGGCGCTCCGCGGACACCCGGGATCCTACGTTATCGAAGCGTCAAAAGGCGTCGGGCCTGCGATCGGCTCGCCTGCGGCGACCGTCCGCGTGTCGATGAAGGCGCAACCAGCCGGCATATCAACGTAGCAGGCCGGAGGGCACACGATGTGCTCACCCGGCCCGAGTCTTCACCGTTGACTATCCGGCTCCCCATCGGGAGCGCCGTTGCACCGCGCAGCGATCCCTTCCGGCACGGTGTTGCCAGGATCGGCCTGGCGGGGCAGTATAAGGACTAGATCCGCTTCGACGCTAGGATTGCCGATGTTAAACGCCTACAAGACCCCCACGTTCATGGGTACCTCGCCCGGCTCCGGGCCGCTGGCCCCGCAGCACACGGTCACGCGCAATGCCGCGCTCGCCGAAGGGAAAATCGCCATTCCCCATCGCTTCTATCTGGTGGATGGCCGGATCATCGACGGCTATCTGTACCGCGGCATCAACTCGCGGCTGGTCGATGAGCTGTACGGCCAGAAGGGGAGCTTCGTGTCCGTGCTGGATGCCGAGTGCATCACCACGGGGGAGATGATCCCGTACATGGCGATCAACGAGCGACACATCGTCTCCATCCAGGAGCTCGCCGACCTGGTCGCGCTGCGTGCCGCGCGTCGGGAGCAGGAGGTGCTGGCCGCGAAGGAGGCTGCCAGACAGTCTGCGGCCAGACAATCCGAAGAAGAGGCGCGGTAACGATCCGCCCGCCGGATGGACGTGCCGAACTGAACCTGCGGCTGGCCGAGCTCGAAACGGTAAAGAGGGGGACCTGACTGCGGGTTTGCCTTTGGGGGGAAGGGACGCGTAGGGCGCCGGCTGCGGTCTACCGCGACAGGGCCCGTCGCTCCGTCGCCTGCAGCCGTGCCTCCACCAGGTCGGCTGCGGCCTCCGGGTCGGAGAAGGTGATTGGCATCACTGGAACCTGGTCCACCAGGCGGGCGCAGAGGGCCACGGTGGCGGCGGCATTCTCTTCGGCGTTGATCCCTTCGCGTACGATGTCCAGCGCGACAGCCGCAGGTGAATAGGGCTCGAGGCGCGCCCCGACCCCGATGCGGTAGCAGGGCAGGACCACCGCCCCGATCGGCACGGGATCCCGGTGGAAAGCCGAGTCCGGAAGGGAGATCCGGATCTTCCTCAACTCGGTCAAGCGCTCGTGGGGGAGCTCTTCGCCGATGTCTTCCCGCACGATGGGGGTCAGGGGGAAGGCCAGGATGTGCTGGGTGGCCAGGTTGACCGGGACGATGTCGTCGGATGCGTAGCGCCATCCGCGCAGACAGAGCTGGGTGACCAGCGTGCTCTTGCCCCGCCCGTAGGGCCCCACGAAGAGAACCGCTTTCCCATCCCGCACGGTGGCGCCGGCGTGCAGCCAGAGCAGATCGGGGCGTCGGCGCACGAATGACCCGATGATCTCGTGCCGCAGCAGCCGCACGACCTCGCCAATGTCGGCGTGTTCGAACACCTGCTCGCCGTCGAGCGTCAATTCGTATCCGCCGACCGAGGGCTGCAGGCGGATCACCTCGACCGAGTCGGACGGACCCGTCACCAGGAGCTGGCGAAAGCTGCGACGCACCCTATCGATGACTCGTTCGTCCTCGGCTTCGACCACCACGAGGTGGCGCTCGAAGCCAACCGCCACCGAGTGCATCACTCCTCTTGCTGTTCCTCTTCGCCGCCCGGTAGCTCCTCGATCAGATCGAGGGATATCAGCTCCTGAACGGTCTTTTCCACGTCCGCACGGAGGATTTCGGGATCACACCCGACCAGCTGCGCGAGCTCCGCGGTGATTTCCTCGCGCGACAGCGTGCCGTCACAAAGATCCCACACTGCCGCGGCGGACAGATTCAGAGAGACAGCGGTCTCACGGCGGGCATCCCACACCACCAGCTCGTTGGCGACGGGGTGGCAGATGGCGTCGTCGCGTCGCTTCAGGCGGGCGCCGGCACGCTCCAGACGGCTGGGAGCAGCCACCAAGGTTGGCCAAGGCAGCTGCTCCCCTCCGTTGAAGGCGGGCGAGTTTTCAATTGTCGCCATCGCTAGACTCAGCGCCAGCCGAACAACTTCTTCAGCAACTTCGTAAGCGCTATCGCCTCCTTCTTCTGCTTCTTCTTGTTCCAGTCCCTATAATCCGAACCATAGGACCAGGACCTGTCGTGCGAACCCTTCGACGGCGACTTCGCACCCGGGCTCGCATGGCGGTGGGCGTGTGCGGTCCCAGGCATCAGCGGGAGCGCAATGATGGCGGGAACGGCCCAACCAGCCCTTCTGAGGAGTTCACGACGTGAGAGAGAGTCGCGGGAGGGGGATTCTTCGTCTGGCGGACGGCGGGAAATCTCGTTTTCCATGCGTGCATCCTCCCATGGAAAGGGTTAGGCCCTGGACGCCGCGTGCGTCCACTGTTGCTTACAACAATGCTCGTGCCGTGGCATCACTCTATCCGAAAATATGTTATCTCTAAATAAAACAGCTAGTTAGGCGATCGATTCCGCCGAGCGTTGCGGGCATACACCCGCAGGTGTTGCGGGCGGCGTGCAGGAATGGTCCCTCAAGGGCCCGGTCGGTCGAGTCCGACCTTAAATCCTTGGGGGAGGGACCGCGTAGCGCGATCCACGCTCCCCACCTTGATCATCGCCGATCACCAAACGTTTCCCAATACATTGACGCGCAGCACAGAAGTGTTGCTTGTCGGTCGATGAGCCAGCATTATTGCTTGGTTCAGCATTACCCGCTTGCGCGTCCACGTTGCCGGGCGCGGGCGACGGATCCGAAGGCCCGGGGTGGGCGATGAGGGGTGGGGCGGGGTTCCGGCGGATCCGCTTCGACGCGCATAGATGGCGGCACGTTGCGTGCGGCGCTGAATGTCCGTGTCGCGTCTGGAAGAAACCGCAGGTCCGGGCGCAGACCGAGGTGCAGGAGAGTCCGATGGTCGGTTGACGGGGTCAGGCGGCCCCCCCGGGCCGCGAGCCGCCGGTTCGCCGGCACCACACTTCGGACAGGAGGTGTGCATGTACCGAAAGCCGGAGCTACAGCGCTACGGCTCATTCGCGAACCTCACGCGCACCGGCTTCGCCGCGGGCGGGGATGGTTGCATCGTCCTCGATCCGGTGACCGGGGACGTGGTGGACGCGAACCCGAACGACGGAACGTTCGGGCCGGACCTTCCCCGTTGCGACCGGGACGACATGAGTCCTCCCATCTGAGGTCCTGCGAGGAAGCAGGAGGCAGTCAGCGCCTGTAACTCGACTGGGAAGCCGCGTGGCGTGGCTTCCCAGTTTCGTTCTCCCGCCCGTGCCCCGGTATGTACCATCACTCCGTCTTCGGTGGGCACCTGGCGTCCGAGCTACCCTTCCCGGAGCTCCCCACGGTCCACCCGGCTGAGCCCGACTGGATCCTTCGCAGGGCTAAGTCCCCTCCACCACCACGCGGAGCAGAGGTCGTCGGTGAGGACTCGTTTAACGGCATCGGCATCCGGCTCCTCTCGGACGACGCGGGTTTCCGCCTCGAGCTCGACGACACGGGCACCTTCGACGTATCGGCGGACGGGACCACCATACAGTGGTACCCGGGACCTCGATCCCCAGACCTCGTAGTACGCGCCGACGTGATGTCGCGTGTGCTCGTGATTGCCCTCCACATTCGCGGCCGGCTCTGCCTTCACGGGAGCGCCGTCGCGGTGAGATCCGCCGCTATCGCCTTCGTCGCCCCCAGTCGCCACGGAAAGTCGTCGCTCGCCTTTTCCATGGTGCAGGCGGGCGGGCGGCTACTCACCGACGATGTTCTGGTGGTGGACGCGGAGAACGCGGTGGCCACCCCGGGCGTGCAGAACGTCCGGCTCTGGCAGGACGCGGTCGAATCGCTGCGGGCGAACGAGGCCCCCGGCACGCTCAGCCGACCCGGCCGCAAGGACGTGCTCTCAAACCTGCCGGAGGAGATGCTCGCCGGCGGGTCCGCGCCTTTGCGGGCGATCTACAATCTGCGGCCGATTCGTGACGAGCCCTCGGCCGCGCCCGCCGCGCGCACGCTTCTTCCGCCGCGGGCGGCTGCGCTGACGATCCTGCGGCACGCCCGCCTCGGCAGGTTGCTGTCCGGCCTGGAGGCGGCGCGGGTCCTCCAGCGAGCCACCAGCCTGGCCCGCATCGTCCCCGTCTACGACCTACAGGTCGTGCGCAACTGGGAACGGCTGCCGGAAGCGGTGCAGCTCCTGGGCGAATGGCACGGCCTCGACCCAGCCCCGCTGACGGGCGCGAAGGGGACGACATGAGCCTGGTGTCGCCGTCGTTGGAAGTGCCGGCTTCGCCGCTTCGCCCGTCCGCTCCGGCGGTCGAGGTCGGGGGCGTGACCAAGCAGTTTCCCCTCCGGCGTCCCTGGATGGAGACCATCACCCACCCTTTCAGGGTGCAGCGCACCACGGTTCTGCACGAGGTGACGTTGCGGGTGGAACAGGGGGAATTCTTCGGCCTCCTTGGCCCGAACGGGGCAGGCAAGTCCACGCTGTTCAAGATCCTCGCGGCGCTCATCCTCCCGAACGCGGGGACCGTGAGGGTCAGCGGTATCGACTGTGTGCGTGAGCCCCGCGCCGTGCGCCGCGTGCTCGCCTCCGTGATCTCCGACGAACGCAGCCTCTACTGGAGGCTTTCGGCGCGGGAGAACCTGCGCGTCTACGGGGTTCTGCACCGCCTGCGGGGAAGGGCGCTGCAGGCTCGCCTCGACGAGCTGCTCGAGCTGGTGGGTCTCGCCGACACCGGCAACCTCATGGTGGGCCGTTTCTCCTCGGGGATGAAGCAGCGGCTGCTGATCGCCCGGGCCCTGCTTGCGCAGCCTCGCGTGCTGCTCCTCGACGAGCCCACCCGCTCGCTCGACCCCGTGACGGCTCATCGCCTGCGCGACTTCCTGCGGAACGGGCTGGCTGCGAAGCAGGGCTGCACCATCCTGCTGGCCACACATTATACCGAAGAGGCATTCGGCCTCTGTGACCGGGTGGGGGTGCTTCATCGCGGTCACCTGCTGCGCGTGGACGCACCTGGCCGGCTGCGCGAAGAGCTGCGGGATCAGAGCTACGAGCTGACCGTGCGCTGCGCAGATCGGGCCGCCATCGAGTCCTTCCTCCGCCTGCCCGCGACCGAGGAGGGTGTGTCGAATGCCGACGCGCCCACCGGGTGGTGTACGTTCCGCGTGCAGCTTCCCGAGGGCGACGACGGTGCTGCCGCGCTGGTGTCGTCCCTGGTAGGATGCGGGTTCGACGTGGCTCGTTGCGAGCCGGTGCAGCTCTCGCTCGCCGAGCTCATCGAGCGGATCGTCGCGGCGCACGCCGTGGAGGCCGCCGATGCATGAGGTCTTCGCGCTGTTGCGCGCGAGCTGGCTCACCGCGTCCAGCTACCGCCTCTCCTGGGTGATCTCGCTGGGATCACTGTTGCTGGCGGTGGTGCCCCTGTACTTCGTGGCCAACGCCCTTCAGCCGGTCATGGCCGACACCATCCGGACCGAAGGGGGGCAGTACTTCGCCTTCGTGCTGGTCGGGGTGGTTGCCTATTCATTCCTCGGCTCCGCTGCGGAATCGCTCCCCGGTGCGGTCGGCGGCGGGATCACCACCGGGACGCTCGAAGCGCTGCTCGGCACGCCCACCCCCATTCCGGTGATCCTGGCCGGCCTCACCAGCTATCGACTCTGCTGGACGGCGGCCCGTGCGGCGCTCCTCCTCTCTGCGGGAGCGTTGTTCGGTGCCCGACTCGAGTGGGAACAGCTGCCGATCGCCCTGGCGATCCTGGTGCTCATCATCCTGGCCTATCTCCCGGTGGGCCTCGTGGCTGCCGCACTGGTGCTTACCTTCCGCACCAGCGGACCGTTGACCAAAGCGGTGTTGACGCTCTCGGTGCTGCTGGGGGGTGTCTACTATCCGACGCACGTGATCCCTTCCTGGATCGAGCGGATCTCGGCGGTGGTGCCGCTCACCTACGGACTTCGAGCCCTGCGGCGAACCCTGCTGGAGGGGATGCCGCTCAGTGCGGTGGCGGCCGACGTGGCGATTCTCTGCGTCTTCGTTGTCGTTCTACTGGCCCTGGGGATGGTCGCCTTCAGCGCCGCCCTGAGACACGCCCGCCGCGCCGGGACTCTCGGCCAGTATTGAAGCCGGCATTGTGGTATTGAAGGCGGTAGCCCGCGCGACTGCGGGTGGACCGCGGCACCGCCACTCGGAGGTTGTGGCTTGGACCTCGTCCACCAGGCGAACGCGCTTCGACGAGAGGGACGCCTCGACCAGGCGCTGGCCGTCTGCCTGGAGGCGCTGCGTGAAACGCCTACCGACGTCGATGCCTGGCACCTCGCCGGCCGGACCGCGTTGGATCTACGGCGGTTTCCCCTGGCCGCTCTCTACTTCCAGGCGGCCCTGCAGCTGGATCCGCAGCGCGTGGAGACGGCCAACGGCCTGTGGTACGCGCATTTCCAGCTGGGGAACTATGCGCGGGCGGCCGAGGCTTGCCGGCGTTCCTGGGAGCTGGATCCGACGGACGCCTACGTCGCGGCGATGCTGGGCCATTTCGAGTACGTGCTCGGCAACCCCGAGGCAGGGCGGCGCATGCACCTGCGGGCGCTCGAGCTGGATCCCGATACCCGCCTGGTATCGACCGCACTCCTGCGGCTACTCCGGAGGGAGGAGGGAGGATGGAAGTGGTTCGATCCCGGCGCGCCTGCGCTACGCGCGCGCTCTCATGCGGAGAGGTGGACTCCTCCTGCAGATAGGGTGTGGCGAGGAGAGGCGGTACCCGGCCGGACCGTCTGCGTGTATCGCGGAGGCGGGCAGGGCGACCTCATTCTTCTCTGCCGGTACGTTCCCCTGGTGGCTCGGCGGGCAGGAAGGGTCCTCCTGGTGTGCGAGCCGTTGCACGATCGGCTCCTGGCCTCGCTCGACGGCCTTTCCGGGGTGGTTCGCTCGCCAGCGGAGGTGGACGACGCGCTCTACGTCCACCTCTGGGCGCTGCCCGGGATCTTTGCGGGCAGCTCACTCCGACCGCCCGACCCTCCTTATCTCCGGCCTCCGGCTCGGGGCCCCGGGTTGCCGGACTCGGCCGGGGTACGGGTCGGGCTGGGTTGGGCGGGGAATCCGAATACGGCCGTGAACCCGGATCGATCCGTTCCCTCGCTCCGCCTGCTGGATCCGTGGTTCGACGTCCCCTCCATTCAATGGGTTTCGCTGCAGGTCGGCTACCGAAGCGAGGAAGCCCCCACGCCGGACATTCTCGTGCGGCCGCAGCTAAACGATTTCGGTGACACCGCCCGGGTGTTGTCGCAGCTCGATCTGGTGATCACCGTCGATACCGCCGTGGCGAACCTGGCCGGCGCTCTCGGGGTTCGTGCGTGGGTCCTGCCGCCTACCTATCCCGAGTTTCGCTGGGGACTCGAAGGGGATGGGACTCCCTGGTATCCGAGCGTGCGCCTCTTCCGCCGGCGTCGCACTGACGACTGGGAGGGCGTGATCGAGAGGGTGGCGGAGGCGCTGCGATGTCTCACAAGCGGGCATCGATAGACCCAGTGCTTAACCGCGAGATCCAACGTTTAACCGCGGAGGTCGCGGAGGGAAGCACGGAGGTCGTGGAGGACAACATTTCGGCTTCAGTTCAGAATTCAGAATTCGCAATTCGTAATTCGTAATTGTCCTGCCTCCCGCGCTCTGTGCCCTCCGCGGTTACGCCGTTCCGGTCCTCGCCCTCACCCACAGTTCCGTTTGCAGCGTAAAGTAGAGCTGGACGCCGAGGTTCACGTCGGCATGGGCGATGAAGCGCTCCACCGCCGCGCGTAGCGCTCCCGGGTCAACGATCCCCAACTCCGCCAGCACCGGATCAGTCAGCACCTGGCCGGTCGGCGCCGTGAGAGCGTTGCGCATTTCGCGCTGGAAATAGGCGGTTGTCATTCCCGTGCGGTAGCGGCGGGGGGCCAGCACGTCGTCGGGCAGGAGGCCGCGAGCGGATGCGCGGAGCAACCGTTTGGTCTGCTTGCGGTGGGAGCGCTCCTCGCGCGGGCGGGTGATGGCGAACTCGATCACCCGCCTGTCGAACAGAGGCGAGCGCACCTCGACACCCGCGTCCAGCCCGAAGGAGTAGTTCTGCGCCAGCATCCGAGTCACCCACGGATTGGTGAGGTGCCAGAACAGCTCGCGCTCACTCTGACTTCCGCCGGACGGCGTGGGGGTGTTCGCGCGCTCGCGCTCGAGCAGGCCGTGCGCGCGGACGAAACGACGATCCATCCAGGGAGGCAGGGTGCGGGCGAGGTGCGGTGCGAAGAAGCCGCCGCCCGGGAAGCGGGAGAGACGGGAGCGCACCCCGAATGGGAGCTGGGGCACCACGGTCCAGCGAACCAGGTTCCCGACCCCGGACATTCCCTTCGAGATCCATTCGCGACGCAACTCGAGGATTCTTCCACCACGCAGCAGGTCCGCGAGATAGACAGGAGAGCACTGGAAGAGGGAATCCCCACCGAAGCCGTCGAACATCACCCGGGTGCCTAGCGCAGCGCCTGTCTCGACCAGGCTGCGGTTCCATCGCTCGTACACGTGCGCGAACGGCTCCTCGCGGCGCGTGGCGGCCTCGTGGGGACATTCGAGCAGCGGAATGTTTGCGATGTTCAGCCAGTGCGTGGTGGCATTCCAGTGCCGAATGATCATCTCGATGATGCCGTCCTCCCGACCCGGATCGCCGGGTGGATAGCTGATCGAGACTGCTCGCAGTGTGGTCGACCGACCCTGTCGACGATACAGGTTGTTGGCAATGGCGAAGATGGTCGGCGAGTCCCAGCCACCGCTGAGCTGAATGCCGGTCTCACTGGTGGTGCTCAGCCGTTGTTCGATCGAGGCGCCGATCAATTCGCGGAGGTGCTCCGCGGCGGCCTCGAAGGGCAGTGTTGACGAGCCCTCCTGAGGACGGGGGTGCCAGAAGCGCGAAATGGTGGGCGCGCCCGCGCGCCACCGAAGTGAATGGCCGGCGCCCAGGCGGTGGATGGACCGGTAGCAGGTCTCGTGGCTCGAGGCCTGGAAGCCCGCGGCCGCTTCGGCGATAGAGGTGAGGTTCCAGTCTCCCGTGCTGGCGGGGTGCGCCCGGACGGCCGAGAGATCGGTCGCAAGCACGAGCCCATCACCGATGGTCATGTAGTGCAGGCTGCGCTTGCCGCCGAAGTCGCGCGCGCAGAACACGAGGCGCGCGTCGGCATCCCACAGAATGAATGTCCAATCGCCCTCCAGCCGGTCCACGCAGTCGAGGCCCCAAGCGCGATAGGCGGCGAGGATCAAACTCCCCGGCCCGCGGTCTTCCACACGTTGTCCCACGGCGGCGAGCGCGCGCACGAGGTCGTTGCGGTAGTAGAGCGACGCGTCCGCGACTATTGCGAGGGCGTCCTGTCGAACAACGAGCTCGCCCTCGCTCATTCCCGAGGCGAGCTGCCATTGAGGGCGGGTGACAGCGAGCACGGCTCCGCCGTCGGACCAGAGCTGTGTCGCCATCGTCCCCCGCTGCGGAGAGACCGCGAGCATGCGTCGCGCGACCTCTTCGTTGGCGACTGCCGGCGGCCCGAACAATCCGACAATCGTGCTCATCTAGGTCGTCGACTCGGGGGCTCGGACGGGTAAGCCGCGATGTCCTGACGGGGCATCGCGTCCGCTGGTGCCAGCCCCATGCCGGACCGGCGCAACACTCGCCAATTTCGTGTGCGACGGGATCCGAGACCATTCCGCGTGAGCTCAGAGGACTGTTCGTTAGTCTGTCGGCGCCGGCGACCTACAGGTGGGATCAACAAAGTGTCGCATTCGAGCCGCACCCCTGGGCATTCGGACAACACTTGACGCTTCCCAGGCCGAATTACGCGCTGTCGGCGATCGGCTACCCACGATTGGTTCAGATCGGTATCCGCCTCCATCCGAATCGCCAGAATGGGCCGGTTCCGGGCGAACATCCCTGGAGAACTCGACTGCCGGGAAGGCCTTTCAGCGGGGTATAGTTCTTGATCGTACCTGGCGAGGCCGATCCCATTTGATATTCGCTCCGGCGCGGTGTGGGGTCGTGCTCTACCGCCCGGCTGGCATGGCAGGAAGGGTCGGTGGACGCGCACCGTCGACGTCGGCCGCTGCGGTCGTTTCTCAATCGTCCTGGTGACGAGCAACGCCTGCTACTCCGGGCGCTCACGGCGCTGCTGTCGGTGCGCCTTGCCCTGTGGACGCTGCCCGCCCGCACGACGCTGCGAATCGTCAACGGTTTGGTGGAGCGTCGGCTCCGGAGAGGACAGTCGGAAGAAGTTGCCGTCGAGCGAATCGGTTGGGCGGTGGGCAAAGCCGCGCACCACGTTCCCAACGCTACCTGTCTTACGCAGGCATTGGCGGCGCAGTTGTTACTGGCTCGGTATCGACACGAGTCGCGACTCTGCATCGGCGTGGCGCGTGATGGAGAGAGAGGTTTCGAAGCACACGCCTGGATCGAGGCGGAGGGTCGAGTAGTGGTGGGAGGAGGCCGCCGGCTCGAGCGCTATTCGCGGCTGCCGGATCTTGCGGGTGTGTTGTCGCTGAAATAGGGGCGCTCTCGCTCGAATCGATGTGGCAGGTGAAGGTGATGTAGTCGCAACTCGATCCACTTCAGCCGCCCCGATCCGGAGCGGTCAACGATGTCGACCCGATGCTCACCAGCGCTCTCGCGGACGATGCTCCCCAGCCCAGCGCGCGGACCTCGGATGCCAGCCCCCATTACGCTCGATACCTCCGTGCGGGCGACCAAGGAGCAGGTCTCCTGCGAGGTTTCTCCCGACGTCATCATACTGAATCTGAAGAACGGCGAATATTACGGGCTCAATGAGGTGGGAGCCGTGATCTGGGAGCTTCTCCAGGAATCCCGTTCGGTCCTGGAGATCCGGGATCGGATTCTCGAGCGGTACCCCGATGTTTCGATCGAGGAGTGCACGGGCGATCTGCTGAACCTGCTGGAGGAGCTCTCCGCTTCCGACCTGATCGAGATCGGCGTGTCCACCGAACGCTGACGCCGAGCGCGGCGTTCAACCCTCCCTTGCCGGGAGTCGAGCTGGTGCGAGTCACCGAGCCGTCCGTGCTCACGAGCTCTAAGGAGTTCCAGGTGCTGGTCTGCTGTGGCCGCGGCGACCGGAGCGCCAGCGCGCAGCGGCTCCAAGCCCTCCTGGACGAGGGCATAGACTGGTCCCTCCTGCTCACGCTCGCGCACCGGCACCGACTGGCTCCCCTGGTCTACTGGCACTTGGAGGCCCTGGACGAGCACGCGGTGCCGGAGGCCGTGCGTCGGCGCCTGCGCCATACCTTCTTCGAAAACGCCAGTTGGCAGCTGCGCTTCACCGGCGAGCTGCGCGATCTACTCCAGGTTCTGTCGGACCACGGGATCATCGCGGTGCCGTACAAGGGGCCCGTGCTGGCCAAGCAGCTCTACGGCGCGATTTCGCTGCGAGAGAGCTCGGATCTCGACATCCTGGTGCGGCGCGACGACTTCGCTCGCGCGAGAGAGTTGCTGCTCGAGCGCGGGTTCACGGCTCGACGTCCGCTGGACAATCGCGACCGGGCCTTCATGCTCCGCAACCGTTATGCGGAGAGCCTGGATGGTCCGCTCGGTCTGACAGTGGAGCTGCACTGGGGCTTCACCAACGCAGACGTCGCCTTTCCCCTCGCGCTCGACGAGCTCCAGCCCCGACTACAGGAGCTGGACATCGATGGGTTCGAGGTGCCTGCCTTCGCGGCCGAAGATCACCTGTTGATCCTGACCGTACACGGGGCCAAGCATCTCTGGTGCAGGCTCGAATGGGTCTGCGGGGTGGCCGAGCTCGCGCGCACCTTCAGCCCGGTCCAATGGCAGGTCGTCGCGCAACGGGCACGCGAAACGGGGAGCGAGCGCACCCTTCTGCTGGGCCTGTTACTCGCCCATGAGCTGCTCGAGGCTCCCATTCCTCAGGATCTTCTCAGGCGGGCCCGCCGTAATCCGCAGGTCGTGCTGCTCTTCGAAGACGTGAAATGGCTCCTCGCCGCCGAAGAGGCCATCACGGAGAGCGCGGAAAAATTCGGCAGCTTGCACCACGATCTCTTCCATTTTCGCCTGCGCGAACGCCTGCGGGATCGGGTTCGCTTCCTCTTGTATCGCTTCACCACCCCGAGCAGGCCGGAGCGCTGGGTGGCCGTGCGGGTTGGCACGCACTTCCTCCCCGTGCACGCCGTTTTCCGTCCGGTCCGGGTGATGGCCAAGCTCGTTCCCGCCCTCTGGTGGTATGCCACGCGGAAGCGGGCGCGCGACCTGCCGTCTCCGCGGCGGGCGGCGTGAGCCCGGATCACACGAGCACCATCGCCTGCCCGCCCCGGATCTAGGCGTTCGTCACCTTCTCAGACCGCAGACACCGATGCTTCCAACGCGGGTCGGTCGAGCAGCGCTGCTCTCCTGCGTCCTCCTCACGGCGGCGTGCGGTGACGATGACGACGGCGGCACCGGTCCGGTGCAGCCGCGCGAGCGCACGCCCGCCGAGCAGCTCTCCGATCGACCGGTGGCGGTGAAGAACACCGCGATCGCACCGCAGTTCTTCGACTCGCCGTTGTCGGCACCCGCCTCCGGCGAACCGATGACGGAAGAGGAGGCCGCAGCCTTCCTGCAGAATCTCTCCGATCCCCAGGTCGACGTCGGGCGCGCTCTGGGCCGAGTGGGCGACGCGGCGGTGCAGAGCCGGGTGCCCGACCCGGCCATGCGGGCCGCACTGGCCTTCATCGCGGAGTATTCTCCGGCCGTCTGGGAGCAGTTCACGACCGCCGAGACCGAAAGCGGGGAGCCGTTGGTGGGGGTGCTCGAGTTCTCGCGCGGGACCGGGCCGGAATGGGAGTCCGGGTCCGTGTACGCGCGGGTTCAGGCGAGCGCCGGGAGCGATCAGCTCGCTTACATCATCAACGACCTCTACGAGGCCGAAGATCCGCGGGTGATAGGGGCGATCATCGCCCATGAGATTCTGACGCACACCAGCGCGCACAACTCGATGCACGCGGAGGCCGCCGGAGTGGGGATCCAGTCCCACCTCTATGCGCGAATCGTCGCCAACAACCCCGAGCTGCTACAATCGCCCACGCGCCTGCGCCAGATCGTGAGCCAGCTCACTATCCAGTACATGATGGGCACGCCCACCATGGCGGGTGCGAGCGCCTCGGACCAGGGTATTCGCGGCAGCAACGGCAACCAACCGCTGGTCGTCACCTCCGATCGGCTCCGCCAGCGCAACTTCGTCTCGCTGTTCAGCGGCTTGGGCGGTGATCCGATTCCGGGGAGCGCCATCCTGGGGCAGGCGTACCAGGCGCTGCTCGGGGCGGCCAATGCCTGTCCCACGGAGACCATCGACGCGTCCACGACCGCGTGTCTGGATGGCCAGATCGGCACGTGGTCGAGCGGAGAGCAGGTGCTCACGGAGCGGGTCCGGTGGGCCGACCTCTTCACCCTCGACCTGAAGAAGCGCACCGACTGATCCTCCGTGCTGATTCTCCGGACTGATCCTCCGGACCGGTGCTCCAGACCGATCCTCCGCGCCGGCTGCGCTGCTGCAAGAGATCGGTAGTACGGCCACACAGAATCCGGAATACAATGAAGGGGAGACGGATCGCCACCGTCTCCCCTTCGCGCTTGCACCACACCGAGCTGCGTCCGGCCGGCCCCGCCCGCGGCTCCGGAGGTAACCTTCTGTTTCTACAAATTCTGAAGTACGCCGAGAGTCGAAAAGGGTTGACCGGCGCGGCTCACCTCCTACATTGCGCGCGTCCCCAGAGGTTCATCTGCTGAAGGATTGACTCCGGCGCCGCGCGGGGCCGCTCCTGTTCACAGCCCTACCCATTCATCAGGGGCGCGGCGGGAAAACTGTTCGGGTACCGCGCAAGGATTGCGCGCTCAACTCGGAGCCATGGGCTCCCCTGTTGATTGAAATCCAGCACACAGGCCGGTTTCTGACGGAGGACACGGGGTGACGCTATGGGCATGTCGATTGCCCGGAGCGCCCGCGATCCCTCACAGACCGTGTCGGTTCAATCTGTCGTTGCTGCTCAGAGCAAAGCCGGCGAAAGCCGGTGACGCAGAGCTACGGAGCTACGGCGTCTCACGCTATGCTCGCCGGGCCGCCAGCAACGCGCTTCTTCACCGGAAGTGCCGGTGGACGATTCGCGCGCTGGCGGCCCTTTCCGTTCCAGCGCCTGGTATTCCCGCGGGAACAGGAGATGTGAGATGTCAGGTCGGAAGCACTGGAGCCGTTTGCTCGGAGTCTGCGTGGCGGGTATGGCGGCGATCGCCTGTGCCGACGAGATCACCACCCCGGCGCTGAGCGAGTCGGAGCCGAGGGAGGCAGTGTCGTCGGGCGAGAAGTTCGTCGCGGTGGAGATTACCAATCCGGAGCGGCCCTCGTATTCCCTCCGTGTCGGCCAGAGCAAGCAGATGTCGGCACGACTGCGTTACAACCGGGGCGGCTCGCTGCCCAGCGCGCCCTACGCCCAGTGGATGTCCACCAACAATTGCGTTGCCAGCGTCACCAACTCCTACGGAAACTGGGGCAAGGTGACCGGTGTGAAGGCCGGGACGGCGTTGATCATCGTCACCGCCTTCGGCAAGGCCGACACGGTGAAGGTGAGGGTCGAAGGGACTGGCAACCGCGATCGCGGGTGCGAGAAGCGCGAGTGGAGCTGGGACTATGATGACATCAGCTTCACCGGGAAGCCGGCTTCGAACTATTACGTGCGCCCAGGCGAGAAGCTGAAGCGGCTGGTCCTCTTCGCGCCCAAGGAGCCGCTGCGGGTGGGGCAGCAGACCAGGGTGATCAGCGAGCTCTGGTACGACAAGGGGGGCAAGCTGAACGGCGCCGGTTACGTGACCTTTGTCTCGACCGACGGATCGATCGCGACCATCAACCGCAAGGGTGTGGTGACGGGCCGCAGGCCGGGGCGAGTCAAGCTCATCGCCCGCCTGGGGACCAGCTATGCGGACACGGTGCCGCTGATCGTACAGCGATAGGGCGCGATAGGGAGTAAAGAGGCGTCGGCCGGGGCGGTGGATCAGCCCCGGCCGACG
>DASVBS010000056.1 GCA_036375715.1 Longimicrobiaceae bacterium
ACCGAAGTGCCCCGTCCGACTTGCATGTGTTAAGCGCGCCGCCAGCGTTCGTCCTGAGCCAGGATCAAACTCTCCAATAAAAAGAGTCTCACTCAGCTCTCTCGAACCAAGCTTCCTAAACGAAGCTCCGTCCGGAATTACCTTTGTCGCCCTCGCGAAGACGCTCCCGCGTCCCCGCACGGCAGGGAGAAGGTACGCTCCCTACCAGGGCATCACAGACACTCTACCCGGATTCTCAAACAACGAGCCGACCGCCATCCCGCCGGTCGGCCAAGATCCGAAATCTAGAGAAGCGGGCTCTGACCGTCAACCCCGGTTGACCGGAACCGAACCCCGACAACCGCGCGATCAGAGCCCCCATAGGTGCGGCGGCGCCCGCCACGTGCGGCGGGCCTGCTCACCTCACTCGTCGAGTTCTTCGAGGTCGTCGTCCCACTCGTCATCCTCCTCCCACTCGTCCTCGTCATCCCAGTCGTCCTCGTCCTCCTCGTCGTCCCACTCGTCCTCGTCGTCCTCCCAATCCGGCTCCGTCCCGTCCCCCTCCCAGTCGTCGCCGTCGTCCGGGTCGTCGAAGCGCGCCTCGATGCCGTCAAGAAGCTCTACTTCCTCTGCGAACGTCGGCACCGCCGTCACATCCGCCATTCCACAATCTCCTGTGAGCACGTGAGAGGGTTCCGCTGCACGGGGACTACCCAAAAATCCTGATTCCAGGCGGGTAAGCGCCAAAGTACACCGAGGGTTCGGGCTGTCAAGCGTCTTCTAGATGAGAAGCTGGAAGCCAGGAGCTAGAAGCTGAATTCTTTACTTCCTGCACATCAGACCTCAAGCAACCGTCGAGCCACTCAGGCTGGCCACGGTGCGGTTGGACCAGAGCGGGCCGCAAGCTCCGGCCTCGGAATCAAAGAATTCTAGCTTCTAGCTCCTCGCTTCTCGCTTCTTCCCTCACGCACTCACCCTCGACGCCTTCTTCCGATCGCTCGCGTTCAGCAGCCGCTTGCGCAGGCGCAGCGCCTTGGGGGTGATCTCGATCAGCTCGTCGTCGGCGATGTAGCCCATCGCGTCCTCCAGGGTCATGCGGCGGGGTGGCTCGAGCAGGATGTTCTCGTCGGAGCCGGAGGCACGCATGTTGGTCAGCTTCTTCCCCCTGGTCACGTTGACCTCCATGTCGCCGGGGCGCGCGTTCTCTCCCACGATCATCCCCTCGTAGACGGCCGTGCCCGGGGTGATGAAGAAGGTCGCGCGCTCCTGCAGCTGGCCGATGGCGTAGGCCACCGCCTCCCCGTCGGTCATGCTCACCAGCACCCCACGCGAGCGCGTATTCATCGGACCCACGTACGGCCCGTACTCCAGGAAGCGATGGTGCAGGGTCCCCTCGCCGCGGGTGTCAGTCAGGAACTCGGAGCGATAGCCGAAGAGGCCACGTGCCGGGATCCGGTAGACGAGCCGCACCAGCCCGCCCCCGGGGTTCCGCATCTCCAGCATCTCACCCTTGCGCTGCCCCATCTTTTCGATGACCGCTCCCATCAACGTCTCGGGTACGTCGATCGTGACCTCCTCGTACGGCTCGAGACGCTCGCCGTTCTCGCCCCGCTTCATGATCACGCGCGGACGGGAGATGGCGAACTCGTACCCCTCACGCCGCATCGTCTCCATCAGGATGCCCAGATGCAGCTCGCCGCGTCCGCTCACCGTCAGGGTGTCGGGCGAATCAGTCTCCTCCACCCGCAGCGCCACGTTGCTCTCCAGCTCCTTGAAGAGCCGGTCGCGCACCTGTCGGCTGGTCACGAACTTCCCCTCCCGACCGGCGAAGGGAGAGGTGTTCACCATCACGTCCACGGAGACGGTCGGCTCCTCGACCTTGATCCCCTCCAGCGCCTCGGGATACTCGGGGTCGGACACCGTGGCGCCGATCTCCACCTCGGGTAGACCCGCCAGCGCGACGATGTCGCCCGCCTCGGCACTCTCCACCTCGGTCCGCTCCAGGCCGTCGAAGGCGAAGAGCTTGCTGATCCGCGCCCGCACGCCCCGCGTGGGATCGCGATCCTCGTGATCGAGGAGCACCACCGGCTCGCCCACCCGCGCCACACCCCGCTCGATCCGGCCGATCGCCAGCCGCCCCAGGTAGGGCGAGTAGTCGATGGTGGAGACCAGCATCTGGAAGGGCCCGCTGGGATCCGCCCGCGGCGCGGGGATCGTCTCCACGATCGCCTCGAACAGCGGCCGCAGGTCGACCCGCTGCGCGTCGGGCGAATGCATCGCCACGCCCTCGCGCCCGATCGCGTACAGGAACGGGCAGTCGAGCTGGTGGTCATCCGCCTCGAGCTCCATGAACAGCTCCAGCACCTCGTCATGCACCCGGTGCGGATCCGCGTCCCCGCGATCGATCTTGTTGATGACGACGATGGGCTGCAGCCCCAGATCCAGCGCCTTGCGGGTGACGAAGCGCGTCTGCGGCATCGGCCCCTCCGCGGCGTCGACCAGCAGGATCACGCCGTCCACCATCCGCAGAATGCGCTCGACCTCACCGCCGAAATCCGCGTGTCCCGGGGTGTCAACGATGTTGATCTTGTACTCCCCCCAGCGCACCGAGAGGTTCTTCGAGAGGATCGTGATCCCACGCTCCCGCTCCAGCGGATTCGAGTCCATGACCCGCTCCACCACGCGCTGATTCTCGCGGAACGTCCCGGCCTGGCGCAGCATGTGGTCCACCAGGGTGGTCTTGCCGTGGTCGACGTGCGCGATGATGGCGATATTGCGGAGCATGGGGAATTCTGTGAACACTGAGAACGGCAGCGCCGAAATCCTGAAAATGCAAAGCCTTTGAATGTAACGGATTCCCCTTCTTTCCTCCAGTGGGATCAGAAGGAGAGGCTAGGAGCGAGAAGCTAGAAGCTGGAATTCCCCTTCTTCCTTCCTCCTGCGGCGGCGGGCACCCCACAGAAAAGACAGCCATCTCAGCCGACCGGTCTGAAGAGGCTGAGAAGATCCAACAAGAAGGCCGGCACCACCATCGGTGCCGGCCACCCCACCAGGAAGCCAGAATCCGAGAATTCTAGCTTCTAGCTTCTAACTTCTTAGCTTCTCGTCAGTTCAACATATCCACCGGACACGTCAGCCCGTCGTTCTGCGGGGCGACGCCCAGTGCCTGGCAGCTGGAGCAGATGCCGTAGATCTCCAGGCGGTGGCGGGTGGGAAGGAAGCCGTGCTGGCGAGCGGTCTCCTCCTGGAGGCGCACCACCTCGGGGCTCTGGAACTCGATCACCCGGCTGCAGTTGGTGCAGATCAGGTGCTCGTGGATCGGTTGCTGGCCGAAGAGGTGCTCGTAGCGCTTGAACCCCTCGCCGAAATCGTGCTCCTCCACCAGCCCACTGCGCACCAGGATCTCCATCGTGCGGTAGATGGTCGCCTTCCCGATCCGCTCCCCCTGCCCCTTCAGCGCCGCCTCGATGTCGTCCACCGAGAGGTGTCCCGTCGAACTGAAGACCACGTCCGCCACTGCCTCCCGCTGCTGGGTGACCGGTAGCCCCTGTTCCCTCAGGTAGCGGCGAAAGAGGTGGATGAATGGCGACATGTATTCCTCCTGAATCCCGCGGGCGGTCGGGTGGTCCGTTGGCTAACGATAATCATTCTCCGTTGGCGACGTCAACCATACCATCGGACACCTCCCCGACCAATCGGTTCCACTTCTCGATGTCCGCAGTCACATCCCCGCTCCACGGCTCCTCCCCCTCCTCTCCCAACCGCCGCACCACACCGTCAATCACACCGGGCACACGCTGCGAGGGCGCCCACCCGCGGCTCAGCACTTCGCGGGTTCCCTCGGTTCGGTTCTTCACCTGCCGTTGCTCGTAGCGGATGGTGACGACCTCCCGCTCGTCCGCCTCGGGCTTCTCCGCGGGCCACAGTGAGACGACCACCAGGCCCGTCTCGACCTCCCCCGTCAGGCGGGGCGGGAAGATCCAGGCGCGATCGAGGCGGTCGAGCGGCGCCAGCTCCGGGATCGCCGACAACAATTCTGCCAGTGCCGGGGTAACTGTTCTCTGTGCCTTCAACGGGGAATTCGGGGCACGCATGATGCCGTGGCGAACGGCCTCTATTCAGAACTTCCAGGCCGTGCGGCAAGATACCTCCGAATCGAGGCGTGCTCAAGCGCGTCCCGCCCTTTCGCCGCGGCCCTGGTGGTTGCACATTGTGCGACTTTTTAGTCGACCGCGCAGGTAGCCACGGGAGGACGAGATAGAAAACGCCTGGACCCTCGCCGATGCGAGGGAGCTGTACAACGTCGAAGGCTGGGGGATCGGGTACTTCGGGATCAACGAGGCGGGCCATGTGACCGTTCACCCCTCCAAAGATCCCGAAAACGGCCTCGATCTCTTCGAGCTGGCGATGGACCTCGAAGCGCAGGGAGTCGGGCTGCCCCTCCTCCTGCGCTTCTCCGATATCCTCCGTACGCGTGTGCAGACGCTCGCCGAGCGCTTCCAAAGGGCCATCGCCGAGTTCGGCTACGAGGGCAGCTACACTACCGTCTACCCGGTCAAGGTCAACCAGCAGCGCCACGTGGTCGAGGAGATCCTCGCCTACGGTCGGCCATTCGGGGTGGGACTCGAGGTCGGTAGCAAACCCGAGCTGCAGGCGGTGCTCGCGCTCACCGACAGCACCGACCACATCATCGTCTGCAACGGCTACAAAGACGAGGAGTTCATGCGGCTGGCCCTGATGGGCCAGAAGCTCGGCCACCAGGTCTTCATCGTCCTGGAGAAGCTCAACGAGGTCGACATCCTGCTGAAGGTGGCCAAACAGATGGGGGTGAAGCCCACGGCAGGCGTGCGCATCAAGCTCGCCTCCGCCGGCTCCGGCAAGTGGGCGGAGAGCGGCGGGGAGCGCAGCAAGTTCGGGCTCACCTCCGCGCAGCTGGTGCAGCTCCTCGAGAAGCTGCGCGCCGCCGACCAGCTCGACATCCTCAAGCTGGTCCACTTCCACCTCGGCTCACAGATCACCGACATCCGCAACGTCAAGATCGCGATGACGGAGGTCAGCCGCTTCTACGTGGAGCTGCGGCAGATGGGGGTGGAGATCAGCCACGTCGACGTGGGCGGCGGCCTCGGGGTGGACTACGACGGCAGCCGGTCGACCGTACACGCCAGCGTCAACTACACCATCCAGGAGTACGCGAACGACATCATCTACTCTCTGGCAGAGGCCTGCCGGGAGAACGAAATCCCCATGCCGCACGTGATCTCCGAGTCGGGCCGGGCGCTCACGGCGCACCATGCCCTGCTCCTGATCAAGGTGATCGACCTGGAGACGCAGAGCGTCGAGCCCCCGGAGGAGATCAGCGAGGACGCCCACCCCATCGTGCAGGATCTGGCGGCGAGTTATCGGGAGATCGGGAAGGGGAACCTGCGGGAGATCTACCACGACGCCACCTTCGCCAAGGACCAGACCCAGCACCTCTTCAACACGGGGGTGCTCTCGCTGGAGGAGCGGGCGCTCGCGGAGCGGCTCCACCTGGCGATCCTGAACCGCATCCAGGAGCAGGCGTCGCGGGAGCCGGAGGAGTACGAGGACATCCTGCCGGAGATCGACACGATCCTGACGGATCGCTACTTCTGCAACTTCTCGCTCTTCCAGTCACTCCCCGACTCCTGGGCGATCGACCAGGTCTTCCCGATCATGCCGATCCATCGGCTGCAGGAGGAGCCCACCCGGCGCGGCACGCTGCAGGACGTCACCTGCGACTCGGACGGGAAGATCGATCGCTTCGCGGGGGGAAAACCGGTGGGGCGAACGCTGCGGCTGCACAGCGTGCCGCCGGGGGAGCCTTACATCCTGGGGATCTTCCTCTCCGGCGCCTACCAGGAGATCCTGGGCGACCTGCACAACCTCTTCGGCGACACCAACGCCGTGCACCTCCGCCTGCGTCCCGACGGCGGCTACGAGATCACTGACCTCGTGCACGGCGACACCATCACCGAGGTGCTCAACTACGTGCAGTTCGACGCCCAGGCCCTGATCGCCACCTTCCGGCGCAAGGTCCAGCGTGCCCGCCTCGACCGCCAGGAGGCCAACACCTTCATTGCGGAATTCATCGACGGCCTGGCGGGATATACGTACCTCGAGGGCGAGATTGGCGAGTAGGCCGGCGGGGCATGGAATTACGAATTACGAATTACGAATTACCTGGTCGCCTGCCGTCATCCTGACCGGAGCCGTGACGGTGCCTCCGCGCGATCCTTCACTTCGCTCAGGATGACCCCGGCTAGGCTCACGATGGTCGCTCCCGGCTCAGGACGACACGTCAGGCTCGTGATGGCAACGTCGGCTCGAGATGCTAACGCAGCTCGGGTTGGCCGAATCAGTTCGGGACGGGCAGCACGGCCCGGTCGCAATTCGTAATTCGTAATTCGTAATTCGTAACTGTCCCCCCGATCTCACCCTTTCTGCGCCGCCATACTGCGCGCCACCTCCTCCCGCACCGCTTCCAGCACCCGCTCCACCGCCTCCTCGGGGGGGACGGGCACGAGGGCGCCGGCGGCCTTGACGTGGCCGCCGCCGCCGAACTCGCGGGCCACGCGGTTCACGTCGGCCTCTCCGTTGGAGCGGAAGGAGATCTTCGTCTCCCCTTCGGAAGTCTCGCGGAAAAGGATGGCCACGCGCGTTCCCTCGACGGAGCGCGCGTGATCGATGAGACCCTCGTAGTCCTCGGGGTTGGTCTGCAGGCGCGCGTCCACCTCGCGGGGGAGAACCATCCAGGAGATGCCGGCCTCGGGATCCACCTCGAGGGCGGCGAGCGCCTCTCGCAGGAGCTCCAGCTTGCGGCGCGGGAAGGTGGCGAAGAGCCGCTGAAAGATCACCTCGGGCTCGACGCCCCGCGCGATCATCTCCGCAGCGATCAGATGCGAACGCGGCGAGGTATTGCTGAAGCGGAAAGATCCCGTATCGCTCACCAGGGCTACGTAGATGCCCTGGATCACCATGGGAGTCCAGACCGGCCGCGCGGTTCGCACGAGGTCGTAGATCAGCTCCCCGGCGGCCGCCGCGGTCGGATCCTGAACAGCCATCGACCCGACCACCGACGGCCCCGGCGGATGATGATCGACCACCATCGTACGCTCGAATTCGATGTGCTCGATCAGCGGTCCCAGGCGGTTCGGCTCGCTCGTGTCCAGCACCAGAACCAAGTCGGCGTCGCTCAGCGCTACCGCCGCTTCGGCGGTGCCGAAATCCGCCACCATCTCCTCGCGATCTATCAGGAAGCGCAGCGCCGACGGATACGGGGTGGGGTTGACGATGGTCGCTCGTACCCCCGCCTCCGCGAGCCATGCGGCCACTGCGACCTGCGAGCCGACACCGTCGCCGTCGGCGTTGACGTGCGTGGTGAGGATCACGGAGCGGGCAGAAAGCAGCCGCTCGGCGATGGGACGCAGCGCAGCGGCGCGCTCCGCGGGTGGCTCTGGTGCCTGCACGAAGTCGTTGGTGCTCAGCTTGATTCTTCCGTCGAGAGAGTGTGGTAAGCGGCTGTGGACCGGCTCCTCCGGTGGGATCCTTCCCCTCCTCCCCGAGCAGCACCCCCACACCGCCGGCCCTTCGGGGTGCGGTGCGGGCGTACCGCGCTGGCGACGAACGAGATCGCCGCACCTGCCCCGGCGGCAGGTCCGTTGAGGCCAAACCGTCGATGGTAGCAAAAGTGCGGTCCGGAAGTCAACCTGCGGAGGAACCAGCCCGCCATCTATCAGGACGCGGACGACCTCACTTCCACCGCTCCTATTGCCAACCCTCGCACCGGAAGCGAGGTCGGGAGCATGGCCTGCACCGTCTCCACGTCCAGCGGATCTGCACGGAGGTCCACGTCCGAGAAGAGCAGCTCCTCCCCCATGCGCATGGAGAAATCCCCCACCAGACGCGTACCCGGCGTCTCGAACTGAAGGTCCGTCATGCGCACAAACAGCGACTCCGGCTGCCGGGTGTCGATGACCGCGCTGAAGGTGGCTCGGCCCTCCTCGGGGAATCGTGGGTACAGCCACTGTAGATCTCTCAGAGCGATGTCGGATCCGGACACGCGCACGTCGTAGACCGCCTCGTCTCCGCTCATGTCGAGCACTCCCTCCGTGCTCAACCGGGATCCCGGGAACTGTACCACCGGTGCCTGATAACGTACGACTCCACGCAACAGCGACAGCTCTCCCTGCAGGTCGCGGATCTGGATCGGATTGTCTCGGTACAGGTGCACGGTCGCGTCCGAGCGCACCACACGCAGGTACGTCCCCCCGCGCTCGTCCGGTGCCACGGTCAGCCCTTCGAGTACCGTTTCCGGGGTCGTCACCACGATCGTGCGGACGTACCCGTCCTCTACCTCCTCGACGGCGAGGCGCGAGGTATCGGCCAGCGCCTCCTCGATCTCGCGCTCCCGCTCCGCCCGTGAGAGATCCTCATCGGGCTGCCACTCCATTCTCACGGTCAGCTCGCTGTTCACGAGCCGGAGCTCGTTCAGGATCGTCGCGCGCCCCACACGACCCGGCTGAGGGGGCGCGGTATCCTGCAGCACTTCCTGGTAGTTCCAGAGCGAGTCTCCCGGAAGGCGGTAGAGCAGGACCTCCGCGTCGAACAGCACGAGGTCGTCGATGACGATGTCTCCCGCAAAGAACGTCGGCAGGCGGTACTGGATATATGCACTGTCCGCCGCGACCATCTCCTCCCCCTTCGCATCGCGCAGCGTGATGTCGTACATGCGAGCGCCCGTGAAGAGGCCACCCTCCAGGCGACCCACGGTCAGCACGGCGTTCGGGTGGAGCTGACCTCCCAGCGTCTCGAGGGTGATGGCGAGGATCTTCTCTCGCCCGCGGTCGGTCCGGGTGAGCGCGAGCAGAACCGCGACCACCAGGAGGATGGCGGCGACCATCCCGCCCAGAAAGGGGGTCCAGCGGCGGCTGATCCGCTTCATCGGGCGGCACTCCGATCGGTCACCGGCTCCTCGATCCGGCCCGCCGCTGATGGAGGCGGTTCGGCTCCTCCGATCGCCCGCGCCAGGTCGTCGTCTGCGCTCTCGTCGTAATACGCGCCGAGCTCCTCGGATTCGCCTTCGATCGGAGGACGACCGCCGCGGAAGAAGATGTGCCGGCTGGTGGGGAGGAAGCCGTCGGCGACCTCGAAATACATATAATGGGTCACTCGGATCATCCTGCCGTCCAGGCGCAGCACGTTGAATGAGTTCTTCTCCCGCTCGCGCGCCCGACCGCGGCGCGACGTGCTCGTACCGCTCTGCACGATCACGATGCCGTGCTCGCGGTCCATCCCCGCATAGACGTCGAGCGAGTTCCCCAGATAGGCTCGATGCAGGTGCCCCCCTAGCACCAGGTCCACCCGCATGCGGGTGAAGGCGTCGAGCGCCCGCTTGGCCTTGGGCATGACGGAGACCCGCTCGAAATCCGGCGGGGGCGCGAAGTGGTGATGCGCCACGACGATCCGGAAGACCTCAGGGGGTACGCCGTCGAATGCCTGGCGAGCGAACTCCAACTGCTTGCGGTGAATGCGCCCGTTGACGATGGCCCGCCGGGGAGCGGTGGAGTTCAGCGCCACGACCACCGCCTCGGGCAGCCGGGTGACACTGTCCAGCTCAGAGGAGATGTGCCTCTGATAGTTCTCCAGTGGGCGGAACAGCCGCTCTCCGATCCGGTAGAGCGGCACGTCGTGGTTCCCGGGGGTGGTGACCAGCGGCGCATTGGGGAGGCGGTCGAGAAACGCTCGGGCGGCGATGAACTGCTCCTCGCGGGCTCGCTGCGTGAAATCCCCGGAGGCGACGATGAGGTCCGGCCCGAGGTCGAAGGCGAATCGCAGCAACGCCTCCCCCACCACCTCCTGGTACGGAGGCCCGAAGTGAAGGTCGGAGACGTGCAGGATGGTCAGCATCGACGGGCATCAGGGTCTGCAGCGCGCGCTGCCACTTGTGTGCCAGCCGCTGAATTACCAGGGACTTAGAGCGGAATCGACCGCCTTACCTCAGCCGTTACCATCAACTCGACCGCTTTTCACCAGCTCAACCGCCCTTCACCAGACCGGGAAAGGGCAGCGACGCGTCCGCGTTCAGGTCCAGGCCGAAGATCTCCCCGCGATCGTAGTGAAATCGCGCAGCGCGGGCGATCATAGCGGCATTGTCGGTAGCGAGACGCGGGGAGGGATAGTACAGCTCTCCCTCCTCCCCCAGCTCCGCCTGTAGCGCTCGCCGCAGGGCGCGGCTGTTGGCCACTCCGCCACCCAACACGACCCGCTTGCAGCCTCGTGACCGCACCGCGCGCATCGTCTTGGTGACCAGGACCTCCACGACCGAATCCTGGAACGCGGCGGCCAGGTCGGGCACGGCCTCCTCCAGCGGACGCTCCCGGGTCACCTCCCGGATCTTCTCCCGCAGCGCGGTCTTCAGCCCGCTGAACGAAAAATCATAATACCCCGCATCGCCTTCACGTGCGCGGCGGGTCAGAAGCGGTCGTGGAAGCCGATAGCGATCGCCGTCGCCACGGCTCGCTTCACGCTCGATCGCCGGTCCGCCGGGGTACGGCAACCCGAGCAGTTTGGCGGCCTTGTCGAAGGCCTCGCCAGCGGCGTCGTCGCGGGTCGAGCCGAGCAGGTGGTACTCCCCCCAGGCAGGCACCCAGAGCAGCAGCGTGTGTCCGCCCGACACGAGCAGCGCCACGAAGGGCGGTTGTGCCGCGGGATTCTCGAGCTGCGTGGCGAAGAGGTGGGCCTCCATGTGGTGCACGCCGACCACCGGCCGCTCCAGCGCCCAGGCGAGCCCCTTCCCCCACGACACACCGACCAGCAGCGCTCCGATCAGTCCGGGCCCCGCGGTGACGCCGACGAGGTCGATCTGGTCCACCTGCACCCCCGCCTCCGCCAACGTCGTCTCGACCACCGTGTCGAGCGCGCGCAAGTGGGCGCGTGAGGCCAGTTCCGGAACTACGCCTCCGTACAGTCGATGAATGTCCTGCGAGAGGATGACGTGCCCCAGCAACTCCGTCTCTCCGCGCAGGATGGCTGCGGAGGTCTCGTCACAGGAGGTCTCGACTCCCAGCGTGATCAGGCCATCCGGCTGGTCCGCTTGGCTCATCCGGCACCCGCGTCTTCGGTGCCCGGAGCCTCCAATCCGGTGGTGTCTTCCACCACCGTGGGCATGAGCCGCACCGCGGGAGGCACCACGGAAGCGCTGACGCCGGACCGCAGCCCCTCGACCCGCACCGGTACGGAGAGCCCCTCGGGCGGGATGAAGCTCGGGATGGAATCGATCGAGACCACCACGCGGAAATCCCCCGGTTGCAGCCGCTCCACCATGCTGCGCGGACCGGAGAGGAGGACGTCCACCACCTCTGGACGGACGACGACGCCCTCACCCACGGAGATTGCAATGTCGGAAAGGCGTCGCTGCACCACTCGGTCCACCCGGCCGGAGACCTGCACGTGGGTGGTCGACAGCTCGAGGCCGGAAAGGTTCGTCGTGTCGATGCGCACCGAGGTGGAGAAGACCGAGTCCGTGAGGGGGAGTGAAAACGGCACTGTGCGCAGCTGACGGACAGCGGCGACGCGTTCAGCCGGCCCGCGTATCTCCACCTGCGCCGGGGTCAGCTGCAGTGTGTCCACGAGCGTCCAGCCGCTGGCCACCTCGCGGTTCACCGTGGGCTGCACCGGCATCTCCCGCGAGGCCAGGCGACGGAAGTTGAGGCGGACGACCGCGGAGCGCACTTCCTGGGCGTTGACCGCGAGCTGGCTGGGGATCTGCACCATCGTCGGCGTCAGCCGGAAATCCTGCGTGGTGGCATCGACGTTGTCGATCGTGAGCACCAGCGGCGGCTTGCGGATCGCCAGCTCCATCAGGTCGCGCCCCGAGCCGGTGAAGCGGACTTCCACCTCGCCGTACTCGGCCGGCGAGACCAGCTCGTAGTCGGGATCGTTCTCCTCGATCCGCAGCGGCACCGGAATCCACTGGCTGGTCACCTGTTCGGCGCTGACGACCACCCAGAGCAGCACCGCGAGCGCGAGCGCCAGCAACTTGAGCTGCCAATTGTCGGTGAGAAACCGCAACGGGGATCGCACGCGCTACTGCTCCAGAAGCCGTCGGATCAGGTCCTTGCGAGCATCAGTGTCCCAGATCACGCCGCCGATGTCCTTCTTGACGATGATCCCGGAACGATCGATCACGAATGATTCGGGCACTCCCGTGGTGCGGTAGGTCTGCTGGATCCGGCCCGAGGGATCCCTCCAGATGTCGAAAGTGAGACCGAACTCTCTGGCAAACTCCGCCACATTACCCCCCGGACGCCCGGAGGAATCGACGGAGCCGGGGGCCGCATCGATGCTGACCGCCACGATCCGGAGCCCCTCGGGGCCGAGCTCCTCGTATAGCCGCTGCATGGAGGGCATCTCCTCGCGGCAGGGCGGGCACCACGTGGCCCAGATGTTCAGCAGAACGACCTCCCCCTGGAGGTCGGAGAGCGAGACGGGTTTTCCCTCCAGGGTCGTCGCCTCGAAGTCGGGCGCCCGCGTGCCCACTTCGACCGGGAGGAACCGGTCGCGCACCACCCAGCCCGCCCCGATCAGGCCGAGTAGCAGCGCCACGATCGCTCCAACCCAGAACCACTGCCGATTCATCGAAATTCTCCGTCCTCGTCGGGTACGCCCTGCTCTTCCGGACTGAGCAGCTCGAGCCGGCTGGTCGTGACGGTGAGATCCACGGCCGAGCCCTCGGGTACGCTGTCACCCGCGGCCGGCTGCTGCGACACGATCTCCCCTTCCAGACCGAGGAAGCGAACCTGTCGGGTGACCTCCCCGACCCGCAGTCCGGCGGCGCCGAGCACGGGGCCAACCGAATCCAACCTCATCCCAAGCACATCCGGCACTGCCACCATGGGCGGGCCGATGCTCACCAGGAGCCGCACCCGCGCCGGGATGGCGACGACTGATCCCGCAGCCGGGTCGGTGCCCACCACCAGCCCGCGCCGCCGCTGGTCGTTCACCCCCTGCACCACGGCCCGAATCCCACTGGCCTCGAGCACCTGCAGCGCCTGCTCCTGCGACAGTCCGGCGACCTGGGGGATGGAAAGCCGCGCCCGTCCCGAGCTGACGATGACGTGCACCGGCGTGCCCGGCGGCACCTCCTGGCCAGGTAGCGGACTCTGAGTGAGCACCTGACCCCGGTCCATCTCAGTGTGCGGCAGCGAGTCAGCCAGCTCCAGCACCAGATCGTTCCGCTCCGCGATATCGCGGGCCTCTGAAAAAGGCAGCTCGCGAAAGTTCGGGACCGTCACCACCGAACGGCCGGGTGAGCCGATCCACATCGCCAGCGCCGCCAGGAGGTAACCGACGACGAACGCGGCGGCGGCAACGATCGCGGCCCTGCGCAGGCCGCGCCGTCGTCGATCGCCGGGATCGGCGGGTGGTGCTTGGTCCTCCAGAGAGTTCAATCAGAGCTCCGCAGGCGCGCGGCGTAGGCGCCGTCCACGCCCTGCCGCTGAGGTAATATCTGCAGGTCGCCCTCGGCCGTGATTACTGCCGGATCGAGGCCGCCCGGTACCGGATCGCGGACGAAGCGCGGGTGCCGCTGGAGGAACTGCTCGACCTGAGCCTCGTTCTCTTCCGGCTCCAGAGAGCAGGTTGCATAAACCAGCAACCCTCCAGGTCGAACCAGCTCGGCCGCGGCATCGAGCAACTCCCGCTGGAGCCCGACAAGGCTCTCCAGCTCCGTGGGTCCGATGCGCCAACGCCCGTCCGGGTGCCGACGGAACGTTCCCGTACCCGTGCAGGGCGCGTCGAGAAGAACCACATCCACAGGGCGAAACGGCGGAACCCGACCGTCCGCCACCACCATCGCGACGCGGTCCGCAATGCCCACGCGCTCGGTGTTCTGGCGCACACGCTCGATCCGCGCCAGCGAGAGATCGGCGGCTGCCACGAAAGCCGCCCGCTCCGCCATGCCCGCCGTCTTGCCTCCCGGCGCGGAGCACAGGTCCAACACCGTTGCTCCCGCCGGGACGTCGGCGTAGTCCACCACGAGCGCCGCGGCGGGATCCTGCACCAGCGCCGGCACAGCCTCCAGCACCGTGCCGAGCTCACTCCCGGACGGCAGCCGCAGCGAGCGCGGGAAGCCTTCGACCGTCGAGGCGCTCACACCCACCTCCTGCAGCCGTGTCTGGGCATCGCTCGCGGTCATCCCGACTGGCCGGATATACAGCTCCGGCCGCTGGTTGTTCGCCTCGGTCAGTCGCTCGACCTCGGCAAAGCTCCAGCGAGCCAGCCACCGCTCCACCAGCCAGCGCGGATGCGAGCCCCAGGTGCACAGGTAGCCCACCGGATCCCGGGAGGGATCGGGAAACTCTCGCTCACCTTCGGCGCGCTCGAGCGCTCGCAGCACGCCGTTCACCAGCCCCGCGGCTCGGGGGCTGCCCGCCGCCCGCACCAGATCCACCGATTGTGAAATGGCGGCGTACCTGGGCACGCCGCCCATCTCCAGGAGCTGATAGACTCCCAGCCGCAGAACGTCCAGAACGTCCGGCTCGAGCGCTTCCAGGCCCCCGCGGACTCGTCGGGCGAGCAGCTGGTCCAGCCGACCCCGGAGGCGCTGCGTTCCGTAAAGCAGCTCCCGGGTCCAGGCGAGATCCCTGGCGTCCAGAGGACGCGCGTGTCGCTCGATTGCCCGGTCCAGCAGCTCCCCGCGCCGGAGGGCGCGCATCACATCCAGCGCGACCCTGCGGGCGCGGGTGGGACTCGAGGCCATCGAACGAATCAGCCCACCATCCCCCGCGTCGGGCTCGACGGCACGGCGCGCTCCCGCCGCGGCATGCGCCCGGCGAGGTACGCCAGGCGACCGGCCTCTGTGGCAAGTCCCATGGCCCGTCCCATCATCACCGGATCGTCGGCCTCGGCGATGGCGGTGTTCATGAGGATGCCGTCCACCCCCTGCTCCATGGTCAGGGCCGCGTCCGAGGCCGTTCCGACCCCGGCGTCCACGATCACCGGCACCTGCAAGCGCGACTTGATCATGCGGACGCTGTATGGGTTGATCAGACCCAGCCCGCTGCCGATCGGCGAGGCGAGCGGCATGACCGCCGCGCAGCCGGCATCCTCCAGCCGGAGGGCGGTGATGAGGTCGTCGTTGGTGTACGCGAGCACGGTGAAGCCATCGGCTACCAGCTCGCGTGCCGCCACCAGGGTGGCCTCCACATCGGGGAGGAGCGTCTCGGGATCGCCGATCACCTCGAGCTTCACCCAGTCGGTGAAGCCGGCGGCGCGCGCGAGCCGGGCGTACCGTATCGCGTCCTCGGCCGTGTAGCACCCCGCGGTATTCGGGAGCAGCAGGTATTTCTCAGGATCGAGGTGGTAGAGGATTCCGTCCTCCTTCGTTCGATCCAGGTCGACCCGCCTCACCGCGACCGTCACGACCTCCGCGCCGGAGGCGGCGATCGCCTCCACCATCTCGGTGTTCGTACGGTATTTCCCGGTCCCCACCATCAGCCGCGAGCGCAGCGGACGGCCGGCGATGACCAGCCGGTCGTCGAGCAGGCTGGCCGCGGTGCTTCGGAACTCCGTCGTCGTTGCCATACAGATATGTTTGCTGCTGGGAAGCTCCTGCTGGATCGCGGCTCAACCGCCGCCGACGAAATGCACCAACTCGAGCACGTCACCTTCCTCTACCGGCACCTCCGCATAGCGGTCGCGTCGCAGAATGTCTCCGTTGCGCTCGACCACGACCATCTCCGGCTTGAGGTCGAGGTGCTCCAGGAGCCCGCGCACCGTCACCCCGGACGGCACCTCACGTTCTTCCCCGTTCAGAACGACTTCGATCGATTCGGTCAATTCCTGACGTCCCCGTCAATACAGTGGCTCGATGCCTCAATACAATGCTTCGATGAAGCGGCGCACCGCCTCGCGAGGATGCTCCGCATTCCACACCCCCCGGATCACCGCCACGCCCCATGCCCCGGCCCGCACCACCTCGGGCACGCGGTCGAGTGTCACGCCGCCGATCCCGATGACCGGGATCTCGCCGCGCGCGGCTTCCCTCAACCAGTCCGGCCCACTTCCCCGGCGCCCGGGATGCGAGGGAGTGTCGTAGAGGGTCCCCGCCAGCAGGTAGTCCGCTCCCGCAAGGGCTGCTCGATGAGCCTCCTCCGCCGTGTGCACCGAAGCGCCCAGCAGTCGATCGGGCCCCAGCAGGCGGCGCGCATCCTCCGGCGGCAGCCCTCGGGCGCCCAGGTGGACGCCCGCGGCACCCGCCGCGACAGCCACGTCGGCGCGGTCGTTGACGATGAGGGGCGAACCCGTGCTCGCGGCCACCGATGCCAGCACCTCCGCCAGCCGGAAGACCGCTCGCCCCCCGGACCGGGGGGCACGCAGGTGGAAGGCAACCCGCTCCGCCCCCGCCGCCAGGATCGCGTGAGCCACCTCGAGGAAGTCGTCCCGGGCGACCACCTCGTCATCGGTGACGACATGCAGCTTCGGGAGCTCCTTCCCGGCCACGAATGTACTAGCGAAGGCGATCGCCGGCGCGGATGCCGCGGCCGATCACCCATTCGCCCGCGCTCATGCGCCGCTTACCGGCAGGCTGGACCTCCCGGATCCGCACCGCGTCCTCCCCCGCCGCCACCAGGATCCCCACTTCCGGGTCGGCCTCCAGCACCAGCCCTGGCTCTCCCTGATGCACCTCCACACGCGGCGAGAACAGCTTCACCGTGGTCCCGTTCAGCTCGCTCCAGGCGCCCGGCACGCTGTCCAGTCCCCGGATCCAGCGTGCCAGTTCGACGGCCGGAAGGGACCAGTCGAGGCGAGCCGTTTCCCGCTCGATCTTGGGCGCGTAGGTCGCCCGCTCGTCCTCCTGCGGGCGCATCTCGGCGCTCCCCGCGTCGATCATCGCCAACGCTTCCACGAGCGCCTCCGCGCCGATCTCGGACAGCCGCATCGCCAGCTCCGAGGCGGACTCGTCCGGCCGGATCGGCTCCTGCACCGCGTGCACGATCGGCCCGGAATCCAGTCCCTCGTCCATCTTCATGATGGTCACGCCGGTGGTCTCCAGGCCACGTATGATCGCCCACTGGACCGGCGCGGCGCCGCGTAGCTCGGGGAGGAGCGACGCATGGATGTTCAGCGAGCCGAGCGGAGGGGCGTCGAGGATCTCCCGCGGCAGGATCTGCCCGTACGCGACCACCACCGAGAGATCCGGTTCGAGCTCCCGGATCGTCGCGAGCAACTCCTCCCCGCGGGCACGTTCCGGCTGCAGAACCGGAATTCCCTCCTCCATCGCCTCTCGCTTGACCGGTGACGGCGTGAGGACGCGCCCCCGCCCGGCCGGTCGATCCGGCTGGGTCACGACGGCTACAACCTCATGACCCTCGTCGGAGAGGGCGCGCAGCGCCGGGAGGGCGAATTCCGGAGTACCCCAGAAGAGGATCCTCATCCGCGCGAGCGCACGGCGTCGGCGGCTCCACGCTGTTCCTTCTTCTTCTCCTCAGCCTGCAGGGCCCGATAGCGCTTCAGCACCATGTTCCGCTTCAGGGGCGAGAGACGATCGACGAAGAGCACGCCGTCGAGGTGATCGATTTCGTGCTGCAGACAGCGGGCGAGCATCCCCTCCGCCTCGACCCGCACCGGATCGCCGTGCTCGGAGAGCCCTTCCACGATCACCCCGGTGGAGCGCTCGACCACGCCGGACACGCCAGGGATGCTCAGGCACCCCTCCTCTGCTTTGTCCGTATCGGCCGAGGCCTCCACGATCCGCGGGTTGACCAGCGCCATCGGCGTCGATCCTTCTTCGCGTACGTCGACGACGATCACCCGCCGGTCGACGCCGATCTGCGGGCCTGCCAGGCCGATTCCCTCGGCATCGTACATCGTCTCGAACATGTCGCGGATCAGCGCTCGCAGCTCATCATCCACCTGTTCGATCTCTTCGGCCCGGCGTCGCAGCACCGGAGAGCCCAGCAGCTCGATTTTCCGCACGGCCATCTCTCCCTCCTACTTCTTCGACTCGGCGGTCGGGTTCAAGAGCCTCAGGATGCGGGGCCGCTCCACCACAACCCGGGAGTCGCCGCTCTTCAGGGTGACGAGGTCGTCCTTGATGAGGATGATCTCGCCCACGATGCCGCCTGCGGTCACCACCTCCATTCCCGGCTTGAGCGACGCCAGGAGCTCGCGGTGACGCTTCTGCTCTCGGCGTTGCGGCAGGATGAAGAGAAAGTAGACGATGGCGATGATGAAGACGAACTGCAGCAGCAGGACCATCCCACCCCCACTCGCCGCCTGCGCGGCAACTATCGTTGCGGTTGTCACAGATGTCAGATCTCCATGAAGGTTGAACCCGCCCTCAAGCCTCCGCGCGATCCTGCCGCATCTCGCCCAGTCGCGCGCGACTCCAGCTCTCGAAGGTCCCACCGCGAATCGCGGCCCGCGCCTCCGTCACCAGGTCGATCAGGTAGCGAATGTTGTGAATGGACAGCAGCCGCATGCTGAGCCACTCGCCCGCCACGAACAGGTGCCGCAGATAGGCCCGCGAGTACCGGCTACACGTGTAGCACGCACAATCCGCGTCGAGTGGCTCCGGATCCAGCCGGAAGCGGGCCGACTTGATGTTGATCCTGCCCAACTGGCGCACCCAGACGGTGCCGTTTCGGCCGTTCCGCGTCGGCGCCACGCAGTCGAACATGTCGACGCCCCGCGCGATGCCCTCGATCAGATCCTCCGGGTAGCCCACGCCCATCAGGTACCGGGGGAGCTCTCGCGGGATCTCCGGCACGACGACGTCGAGTATCTCGTACATCACCGGCTTCGGCTCTCCCACGGAGAGCCCGCCGATCGCCGTTCCCAGCCAGGGTCCGAGCTCCGCGGTGCGCCGGGCGGCCTCGACACGGAGGTCCGCGTGGATCCCGCCCTGCACGATGGGGAAGAGCGCCTGCTGTGGGCCTTCCGGGTCGTCGCGCACCAGCTCCTCGAAGCGACTACGGCAACGGGCGAGCCACTGGAGCGTACGGCGCGACGCGTCGGCGGCGAGCTGCCGGTCCGCCTGTCCGGGCGGACAGTGGTCGAAGGCCATGATCACGTCCGCACCGAGCGCCCGCTCGATCTCCATTACCCGTTCCGGCGTGAAGAGGTGCCGCGAACCATCAATGTGGCTCTGGAAGTTCACGCCCTCGTCGGTAATGGTGCGGATCTCGGCCAGGGAGAAGACCTGGAATCCCCCCGAATCGGTGAGGATCGGGTGGTTCCATCCCTGGAAGCGGTGCAGGCCGCCCAGCCGCTGGACCACCTCGACTCCGGGACGGAGGTACAGGTGGTAGGTGTTGTTGAGGATGATCTGCGCCCCGAGCGCCTCCACCTCTTCCGTCGTCAGCGTTTTGACCGTCGCCAACGTCCCCACCGGCATGAACACCGGCGTCTCGACCGTCCCGTGGGGCAGACGGAGAGCGCCGGTGCGCGCTACGCCGTCGGTCGCGTCGATGTGAAACTCGAACACGAAATCTTGCAGCTATTTCTGAGAAAAGGGCGCAATTTCGCGGGGGAAGATGGGCGGGGGCGGGCGGGGGGGCAAGCGGGGGGCGGGCGGTGAGAGGGTGACGGGGTGACAAGGTGACAAGGTGAAGTGCGGGTGCAGGGTACAGACCGGCCACATAGGTAACAGTTTAAACCGGGCACATAGGTAACACACAGCGCAAACTAGAGCCCCCCGAACTTGGAGGTGCTCGATGCCCTGGAGTGAGACCTGCCCGATGGAAGAGCGAGCGCGGTTTGTAC
>DASVBS010000057.1 GCA_036375715.1 Longimicrobiaceae bacterium
CACCGACTACGCGGGATCGTTCTCTTCAGCGTCTGCCCGGACGGGATCTCGGCCACCTGTGACCGGAAGCGAGGGGCCATCGGCGGTATCGTCCGACGCGGGAGCGACCACACCATTCGCGTCGGCGCCGGCGCTTGCCACTGCCGCCTCCCCCGCCCCGACAGCCGCGCCACTACCCTCAGCGCCGGCTTCGTCCGACCCGGGCGATAGGCGGGCGACACGCCCGGAAAATCCGGAAAATCAGGAATGGGAGGAGAACGAAGAGGCTGCCCCGCCACCACCCCTCCGACCCCTCCTCTTCGATGACGGCCGGGCGGGCGATCCACTCACAGGCCAGATGGAGCGCGGAGAGTTCCTCACGCGCCTTCAGGCCGAGGTGACGCGCGCGGCGGAAGAGGCGCTGGCGGGCACCGGCCGCACCCCCGACGGCTGCCCCTATCTGCGATACTGGTTCGACTACTACCGCCGCCGGAGCAGCCGCCAGATCGAGCGGGCGCTCCACCGCTACGCGCCCGAGACGAAACGCGCAGAGCGTGCAACCGACTACATCCCGCCCGTGGTGGGGCGCGTCCGTCAAGCCGTCGCGCGCTGGGCGCGGACAGGCGAGATCACAGGGATTCCATCCGGCCTTGCCATTGGCGCCGCACGAGCGGAGCTGCGGAACGACGGAGCCCGGCCGGCCCCGCCGTCCAATCCGATTCTGCGCAAAGCTCGCGAAGGTGGTGGCGCCATCCACCTCGACGACGATCCCGAGGCGGTGCAGGCGGAGCTGGGGGAAGGGCGTCCACTCGACACGGGAGTCCGCTCGCGCATGGCAGCGGCTCTGGGACGGGAAGTGGGTCCGGTCCGTCTCCACACCGACACCACCGCGGGACGACTCGCGAGCTCACTGAACGCACGAGCCTTCACGGTCGGACGACACGTGGCGTTTGCCCCGGGGGAGTACCGCCCTGGTACGCCGGTGGGCGACGCGCTGATCGCGCACGAGCTCGCGCACGTCGTACAGCAGTCAGCAGGCGGCGCAACGGCATCCGCGGACCCTGCTGCCTACGGCGCCCTGGAGCGTGAAGCCGACCGGGTGGCGGTGGGTGCGGTCGCCTCGCTATGGGGCGCCGCCCGGACGGCGGGGGCCAACGCGGGACCCGCCCTGCGCTCGGGACTGCGACTGTCGCGCTGCACTCCGCGGTGTCCCACCAAGATCGAGGTCGCTCAGCTGCATCCCGTGCCGCTGACTGCGGATCACGTTCGCGCCAACTGGCGGACGGGGTGGGGTGCGGTGGCCGAAATGAAGGTGTCTGACGCGCAGGGGTCGAACTTCGACGGAATATCGATCCACGAGAATCTCAGCGCGGGCGCCAACTCGTGCGGAGGCGTTCCCAACTGCACGAACACGCACGGGACGGGCGGCGCTTCGGGATCGACCTTCAAGGTGGGCACCGGCATCGGCCCAGCCTCGTCCGGCGCTTACGCGTCCTGCGGACCTCCAATCCTCGTGAACTCTCTCGTGTTCCCGGCCAAACGGAACACCTTCTACGATTGCCATCTGATGGGTTTCGGGAACAGCAAACTGCACGAGTTCAATCTCCCGAACTGCATGCAGACCTGCACGCAGTTCTACGACTGTCACGGAACCCGGATCGTGGACAAAACTTTCACCATTACACGCCACTTCACCCGCGGCGTGATCAACGGTGTGGGCGTGACAAACATTTCATTGACCAAGCAGTGACGGCAGGCCGCGGCAGCGTCGGACAAAGACATGATCACGTGGCGACGACGGATCATTCCGGAGACACCGCAATGACTCACTCCAGCGCTCTCCCAGCGCCGCTATGACCACCTTCCCCGGCTCCCCCCGCCTTCTCAAGGGAGGCATCGTGCTCATCGACCCCGCCACGGGCACGGTGCTGCGCGTGATCGCCCTGCAGTACAACCCGGTCTCACTGCAGCGCTCCCTCACCGCGCGCACGGTGGGGGAGGAAGGGGATCGGTCGCAGGCACTGCGACTGCTCGGCCCGCCCGAGGAGACCTACACCCTCGAGGCGGAGATCGACGCGGCCGATCAGCTCGAGTTTCCGGACCAGAACGCCGTGGTGGTGGAGCACGGGATCGCGCCGCAGCTCGCCGCCCTGGAGAGCACCCTCTACCCGCCCAGCAGCCGCCTGATCGGCAACAACGAGCTCGCGTCGGCCGGGGTGCTGGAGATCGCCCCCACCGAACAGCCGCTGATGCTCTTCGTCTGGAGCAAGAACCGCGTGATGCCGATCCGGCTGACCTCCTACAGCGTCACCGAGGAGGCCTTCGACCCCAAGCTCAACCCGTTGCGCGCCAAGATCAGCCTGGGTTTCCGCGTGCTCAACGTGGGCGACCTCGGCTTCGACCATCGCGGCGGCAACATCTATCTCGCCTACCAGCAACAGGTCGAGCGGCTCGCCGCCCAGTTCCGGGGCGGTGCGCTGGGCGACCTGGGCCTCACCGGGATCCCATGATGTTCGACCAGTTCCCCACCAGCAGCCGCTACCACGGCCTGCCGACGAAGACCCTCGTCACCCCCGACGGACGGACGGTGGTGTACCTGGCGCGCCGCTTCGTCCCGCCGCCCGAACGCTTCTCCCTCCTCAGGGAGCACGTGGTCACCGAGGGGGACCGCCTCGACAACGTGACCGCGCGGTACCTGGGAGACCCCGAGCTCTTCTGGCGCGTGGCCGACGCCAACAACGCCATGCGCCCGGAGGCGCTGGTGGAAGAGATCGGGCGTTCGCTACGCATCACCCTTCCCGAAGGCATTCCGGGTCCGCAGAACAATGCTTGAGGGAAACATCCAGCTCTCGCTGATGATCGGCCCGGTCGTGCCCGTTCCTGTCGGACGTGACGTGATCGATGCGCTGCAGAGCATCACCGTTCGACGGGCGGCGGGCGAGCCCAGCGGCTTTCAGCTCGTCTTTCAGATCAGCAACAACTCGCCGCTGACGCCGCTGCTCCTGCTGCTGGGCCAGGTGGGGCCATTCATCCGGGTGGTCATCACTGTCGTCGTCAACGGCTCCCCCAGCGTGCTGATGGACGGGGTGATCGTCCACCACCAGGTGCAACCCGACGTGATGTCGGGACGGTCCACGCTGACCATCACCGGCTCGGACCTGACGGCGGTGATGGGGTTCGTGGACTTCACCGGGATCCCCTACCCCGCCATGCCGCGCGAAGCGCGCGTCGCGCTGATCGTGGCCAAATACGCCGCGTTTGGAATGATCCCGCTGGTCATTCCCAGCGTCTTCCTGGACGTGCCGATCCCGGTGGACCGGATCCCCGTTCACCGGGGGACCGATCTGGAGTACCTCAACGAGATGGCCGAGGAGGTCGGCTATGTCTTCTATGTCGAACCGGGACCGGTGCCGCTCACCAACATCGCTTATTGGGGTCCGGAGATCAAAGTGGGCCCGCCGCAGCCCGCATTGAATGTCAACATGGACGTGCACACGAATGTGGAGTCGCTCTCGTTCCAGTTCGACGGCACCAGCAAGGTGATGCCCATTGTGTTCGTCCAGAACGAGCAGACCAAGATCCCCATCCCCATTCCTATACCCGACATTTCACCGCTCAACCCGCCGCTGGGACTCATCCCGCCGTTCCCCGCCCGCTTCGAGCTGATGCGGGACACCGCCAAGCTGAACCCGGTGCAGGCGGTGATGCTCGGTCTGGCGAAAGCGGCGAAGACATCGGATGCGCTCACGGCGACCGGTTCGCTCGACGTCCTGCGGTATGGTCGGCCGCTGAATGCGCGGTCGCTGGTGGGCGTGCGGGGCGCGGGCGACGCATTCGACGGTCTGTATTTCGTGAAGAGCGTGACCCACCAGATACGTCGCGGCGAATACAAGCAGGACTTCACCCTGGTGCGGAACGGTCTGCTGTCGACTGTCCCGCGCGTGCCCGCCTGAGGAGCCATGAACGACAAGTACGGGAAATACCGGGGGGTCGTGATCAACAACATCGACCCGCTGCAGAAGGGCCGGATCCAGGTTCAGGTTCCCGACGTCCTGGGTCTGGGGATCTCCAGCTGGGCCATGCCCTGTGTGCCCATCGCGGGGATGCAGGCAGGGGTCTACGCGGTGCCACCGATCGGCTCCGGGGTGTGGGTGGAGTTCGAGGGCGGGAACACCGACTACCCTATCTGGTCGGGAGGCTTCTGGGGCTCGGCGGCCGAGGTTCCGGCACTGGCGCTGGCGCCCGCGATACCCGGATCGCCCAACATCGTCCTGCAGACGCTTGGACAGAACTCCATTGTCGTGAGCGACGTTCCCGGCACCGGCGGCATCATGCTCAAGAGCACCACCGGAGCCATGATCCTCGTCAACGACATCGGCATCACCATCTCCAACGGAAGGGGGGCCACAATCGTGATGGCCGGTCCAACCGTCACCATCAACAACGGCGCCCTCGTGATCACCTGAGAGGCGATTGCCTCTCGAACCTCTCACCGGAGGCCACCATGCCGGGCCCACTCCTCCACCTGGGCGCGACCGTCACCTGCGCCCACGCCGGGCAGGCAACCCCCACCGCTCCCTTCCCCCGGGTGCTGGTGAGCGGCCAGCCGATCGTCACCCTCGCCAGCCCGTACGTCGTAGCGGGCTGCACCCTGCCGCCCCCCACGGCCGCGAACGGGCCGTGTGTCACCGCCCAGTTCCTCACCGGCTCGGTGCGCGTGCTGGCGGGCGGTCAGCCGGTGCTGCTGATGGGCAGCCAGTCCATCTGCGCGCCGACCGGCACTCCCCTGCTCACCATCGCCGCGCAGCCGCGCGTCACCGCGATATAACGCCATGATCCACATCGACTTCCCCTTCCACTTCGACGGGCGCGGGCGGACGGCGCTCACCGGCGATGACGATCACATCCGGGACATGATCGAGCAGTTCCTCTTCACCAACGCGGGGGAACGGGTCAACCGCCCGGACTTCGGAAGCGGGCTGATGCAGCTGGTGTTCGCCCCCAACTCGCCCGAGGTGGCGGCGGCGCTTCAGCACACCGTGAGCGCCGGGCTGCAGCGCTGGCTGGGCGACCTGATCGAGGTGCGTTCGCTGGAGGTCACCAGCGTCGACGCCGTCCTGCGGGTGGAACTCGAGTACGCGGTGCGACGCACCGGTGAGGTGCGCGCCGCCACCTTCGAACGGGAGGCCGTGTGATGAACACCCCGCCCGTACTCGACTGCCGCGACGACCGGCGTCGCGCCGAGGTGCGCCGTCAGGAGCGCAACGGGATCGACTACCTGGAGGTCAGCGACGACCAGACCCGTCTCACCGTCTACTTCCTGGGCCACGCACCCGAAGGGCTGACGGTCGAGAATGTCCGCATTACCGGCGGGCGACGGATTCGCGACATTCGCGTCGTCGGGGTGGAGATCTGCCCTCAGACCGATCCCGAGCGGGACAACTGCATGGTGGTAACGGTCGACCGCCCGGGGGATTTCTCCACCTACACGCTCTGTCTGGTCGACCTCCCCGAGAACCTGCTGTTCGACCCCCGCTATCGCTGCATTGACTTCAGCTTCAAGGCCGCGTGCCCCACCGACCTTGACTGCGCGGCCGCTCCGCCGTGTCCGCCCGAGCCGCGGACCGAGCCGGAGATCAGCTACCTGGCGAAGGATTACGCGTCCTTCAGGCGGCTGATCCTGGACCGGCTCTCGGTGATCATGCCCGAATGGTCGGAGCGGCACATTCCCGACCTGGGGATCACACTCGTGGAGCTGCTGGCCTACACCGGCGACTACCTGAGCTACTACCAGGATGCGGTCGCCACCGAGGCCTATCTGGACACCGCGCGCCAGCGGATCTCCGTGCGCCGCCACGCCCGCCTGGTCGACTACCTGATGCACGAGGGGTGCAACGCGCGCGCGTACGTGCACGTCGCCACCTCCACCGACCTGACGGGCGACAGGGCGATCCCGGGCGACGGAATCTCCTTCCTGACCGGCTTCGACCCCATGCCGGAAGTCGAAGGCCGGGTACTCACCTGGGATGACCTGCGCGAGATCCCGACCAGCCGGTACGAGGTCTTCGAGCCGGTCGTGGACGAGGGCGCCCGCCTGGAATTTCGCTCCGCCCACAACGAGATCCGCTTCTACACCTGGGGCGAAGCCGAATGCTGCCTCCCTCGCGGCGCCACTTCCGCCACGCTGGTCGATGGGCCACCGTCCGTCCCCGGCGATCCGGACGGGCCTGACGCGGGCCCCGAGGGAGAGCCGGGGCCGGGGCCGAACGGCGAGGCCGGCGGTCCCGACAACGCCGGAGAAGAGGGTGAGGGCAACGATGGGTCCGGTGATACGCCTCAGGGTGCCGGCCGCGTGCTGGACCTGAAGGTCGGTGACGTGCTGATCTTCGAGGAGGTGATCGGGCCGAAGACAGGCGATCCGGACGACGCCGATCCGGCCCGTCGTCATGCCGTCCGACTCACACGCGTGGAGCCGATCGTCGACGAGCTGTACGGGCAGCCCCTCCTCGAGATCGAATGGGATAAGGAGGACGCCCTCCCCTTCCCCCTCTGCCTCTCGGTGATCGGACCACCTCCGGATTGCGCGCTCATCACGGACGTGAGTGTCGCGCGGGGCAATGTGGTCCTGGTGGACCACGGTCGCCGCCGGCCGCCCGAGGGGCTGGGGTGCGTTCCGGTCGAGGCGATCGAGACCGTCTGCGAGCGGGAGGGGCGTCCGCGCGACGTGATGCTCCGCCCCGGCCGCTTCCGTCCGACCCTCTCGGAGGGGCCGCTCACCTTTGCCGAGCCGATTCCGGCCGGCGCCTCCGCAACGCGCATGGTGAAGCAGGACCCGCGACAGGCGCTGCCGTGGCTCCGCCTGTCCAGCCGCGCCGACACGCGCTGCGGAACGGAAGAAGGCGGTCCGCCGCGCTGGTGGTCGCCGCGTCGCGACCTGCTGACGAGCGGTCCCGGTGACGACCATTACGTGGTGGAGATGGACGACCGCGGGCGGGCGCACCTGCGTTTTGGCGACGGGGAGATCGGCCGGCTCCCGGAAGCGGGACTCTGGTTCGAGGCGGTCTATCGAGTGGGAAACGGGCCGACGGGGAACGTGGGCGCCGATTCCATCGTGCTGGCCGTGACCCGGGAGCTGACGAGCGGGGTGGTGCTCGAATCGCGCAACCCACTCTCCGCGACCGGAGGGACTCCGCCGGAGCCGATTGCCGAGGTGAAGCTCTTCGCTCCCTTCGCCTTCCGCCAGCTCCTCGAGCGGGCCGTTACGGCCGAGGACTACGCCGAACTGGCGGGCAGGCATCCCGGGGTGCAGCGCGCGGCCGCCACGCTGCGCTGGAACGGGAGCTGGTACGAGGCACGGGTGGCGGTCGATCCGCTTGGCCGCGTCGAGGCCGACGACGCCCTGCTCGAGTCGGTGGAGGAGTACCTCTATCGTTTCCGCCGCATCGGGCACGACCTCGCCGTCCGCCCCGCCGATTACGTCCCGCTCGACGTGGTCCTGCAGATCTGCGTGGAGCCCTCGTACCAGCGGGGCCACGTGAAAGCTGCCCTCCTCGAGCGCTTCGGCACCGGCCGGAGCGCGGGCGGCACGCCCGGCTTCTTCCACCCCGACGAGCTCACCTTCGGGCAGGGCGTAACGCTCAGCGAGCTGGTGGCCGCGGCGCAGGCCATCCCCGGCGTGGAGAGCGTGTCGGTCACCCGACTCGAGCGCCTCTTCCAGGGCCCCAACGGCGAGATCGAGCAGGGCTACCTGGAGATCGGTCCCCTGGAGATCGCCCGGCTCGATAGTGACCCCTCCTTCCCCGAGAACGGTCGCATCCGCTTCGACCTGCGAGGTGGACGATGACAGAGAAACGCTGCGGATGCTGCGAGGGCACGAGCATCGTCACCCCGACCCGGATCTGGAACCGACCGGGGCTCAACAACATCCGCTACCGGGTGGGGACACACTCCACCTTCCTCGAGACGATGGTGGCGCGGCTCTCCAGTCATCGGCTGGAGGATGGCCAGCGACCGCTGGAGCGGCTGACCACCCGCGCCGCGGACGACCCGGCCATCGCCCTGCTCGATGGATGGGCCACCGTGGCCGACGTGCTGACCTTCTATCAGGAACGGATCGCCAACGAGGGATATCTGCTGACCGCCACCGAGCGCCGCTCGATCCTCGAGCTGGCGCGCCTGGTGGGATACCGTCTCCGCCCTGGAGTGGCGGCCAGCGTCTATTTGGCCTTCACCCTGGAGAAGGACTACCACATCGTCATCCCCAAAGGGACGCGCGCGCAAAGCATCCCGGGCCCCGGCGAGCTCCCGCAGTTCTTCGAGACCGACGAGGATCTACCGGCGCGAACGGAGTGGAACGCCATCCCGGCGCGGCCCACCCGACCGTCTTACCTGCGACCGGACGAGACCTTCTTCGGCACGCGCTCGCTCCGACTGGAGGGTGCGGTCAACAACGTTCGCGCCGGTGACACGATCCTCTTCGCGTGCGGAGAAACCTTCCAGCCCTACACGGTGCAGTCGGCCGAGGCCGACGCCGCGGCCGCGCACACGCTGATCAGCTACGCCCCGTTCGGCGGCCCCATGCCGCCGCCACCGCCCGAGACCGGGGCGGAGCTATCCGCCTCCGGTTCCGATAACAACGGAGGTTCAGGCGGAGCGCCTCCGGCTCTCACAAGACTCAAAGGGGTCGTCACCGCTCTGAGCAAGGCGGCGTCGGTCCCGCCGCCCAGCCGCTTCCAGCTTCCCCGCTCGGCGGAGCAGACGTACAGCGCCAAGGCTGATCTGGGGCCGCGGCTGCTCACGCACTTCGATCCCTCGCTCAAGGACACACTCTACCAGGCCTATGCCGCGGCACCGGTGACTGCCACGGCGGCCGAGTGCGAGGTCCACGCACTGCCATTGAAGGCCGCACCCTTCGGTAGCACCGCTCCTCCGGAGCTGGTGTTCAACGAAAACAACGTGCTGGTCGGGCGACGCGAGTGGATGCTGGCCGAGTTCCTCGCCACGGGAGGCGTTCGGCTCACGAGCACCGAGGGTGAGACAGGGGTGTTGGGTGGCCTCGGCGGCAGCTACGACCTGCGGGACTCGGTGAACCCGCTGCGCCTCCGCGTCGTGCTCGGTGACGGGGAGGGAGGCATACGCTTCCAGCAGAGCTGGGACGTCCGTGACCTGGTCGTGCCGGATCAACCGCCTTTCGGTGAAGACGATCCCGAATTCACCCTCGTCCACGAGCTGGAGGAGGGTGGCGCCATCGCGATCACGGCCGCATACCAGGGAGACTTCTCCGAAGGGGAGTACAGTGGGGCAGTGCTCCGGCACCTGGAGGTGGAGTTCCGGCTACGGCCGGGACAGGAGACGTCGATCCGGATCGTCCCTCCGCCGCCGATCGTCATCGCCGCCACAAGTGCCGCCGTGAGCGCGGCCGCGAGCGGCCTGCAGGTGGATGTGGACGGCACCGTCCGGACGCCTGAAGTCCGCTCACCCATCTCCGAGACGATCGGGCGGCGGACCATCGCCATCCTGCTCACCGAAAACGCGCTCAACGTCACACACCGTACGCCGCTGCTGGCGAGCAACGAGCAGCTGCGCACCGTGTCGCTGGACGGCGTGCACGACGGGATCGTCGCGGGCAGCTACGTGGTGATCGAGGGCGTAGGCCCCGAGCCGGTCGTCGCCGTCGTGGAGCGCGTGCGCACGGTTTCCCGGGCCGACTACGGGATCTCGGGTCGGGTGACCCAGCTCGTGCTCAGCCAGTCCTGGCTCGGGGCGTCACCGGACTCACCCCCGTTCGACCTGAACGCCACCCTCGGGGTCCTGCGGCGAGTGACCATCCACGCCCGGAGCGAAGAGCTGTCGGTGGCCGAGGAGGTGATCGAGGAGGACGTGGCGGGTGACAGCATCGAGCTCGACGGGCTGTACGACGGGCTGGAGGCGGGTCGCTGGCTCATGGTGAAGGGCGTGCGCAGCGACATCCCCGGTCTGGGCGAAGACGACGAGGGCGTGGAGGCGACCGAGCTGGTGATGCTCGCCGGAGTCGAGCACGTGGTGAGGACGGTCACGGACGAGGAGGGCAACGAAGTCCTCGATGACAATGGACAGCCAATCGAGCTGCCGGGGGACACGCTCCATACACGCCTGATCCTGTCGGAGCCGCTGGCCTACACCTACCGGCGCGAGGGCTTCACGGTAAACGCCAACGTCGTCCGCGCCACTCACGGAGAGACGAAGACGGAAGTGCTGGGGAGCGGGGACGGGCGCGTTCCCTTCCAGAGCTTCACGCTCAAGCAGAAGCCACTCACCTACCTCCCCGCGCCCACTCCCTCAGGCGTCGAGAGCACGCTGGAGGTACGCGTCAACGAGGTGCGCTGGCCCGAGCAGGAGACCCTCCTCGGTCTTGAAGGCAACGAGCGGGGCTACACGACCCGCACCGACGACGAAGGCAACACCACCGTGATCTTCGGCGACGGCCTGCGAGGGGCGCGCTTGCCGACGGGCGTCGAGAACGTGACGGCGGTATACCGCGCAGGGATCGGCAAGGGCGGCAACGTGGGAGCGAACGAGATCAGCGTCCTCGCCACGCGGCCGCTCGGGGTGAAGGAGGTGATCAACCCGCAGCGGGCAAGCGGCGGCGCCGATCCCGAGAGCCGCGACCAGGCCCGCCGCAACGTGCCGGTGGCGGTGCTCGCCCTGGACAGGCTGGTCTCCGTGCGCGACTACGCCGACTTCGCCCGGGTCTTTGCCGGCATCGGCAAGGCCTCCGCGGCCTCCATCTCGGACGGTCGACGCCAGGTGGTGCACCTCACCATCGCCGGAGCGGACGACATCCCCATTGACCCCACCTCGGAGCTATACCGAAACCTCCTGCTGGCGCTGTCGCGCTTCGGCGATCCCAACGTGCCGCTGGTGGTGGCGCCACGCGAGCTGGTCATCCTCTTCCTCAGCGCCAGGGTGAAGGTCGGGGCCGATTATCTCTGGGCTCTGGTAGAGCCGAAGATCCGTGCCGCGCTCCTGGAGGCGCTGGGCTTCGACCGCCGCGACCTCGGTCAGGACGTGCGGCTGAGCGAGGTGATCTCCGTCATCCAGTCGGTCGAAGGCGTCGAGTTCGTGGACGTGGACCTCCTCGACGGCATCGCCGAGAGCGATGTGGTCGATCCCGAGGGGACACTCGATCCCGAGGCGCTGGCGGCCAGGCTGGAAGCACTCGCCGCGGCGACAGGGGCTACTTCGACCGGCAGCTCCGTCTGCACCTCCGCCCGCCAGCCCCGGCAGCGCGTGACCGTGGAGCTGGCGCGCATCGATCCTTCCATCACCGATCCCGATCGGCGAATCCGGCCGGCGCAGATCGCATATCTGAATCCGGAGCTCCCGGACACGCTGGTCCTCACGGAGGTGACCTCATGACCCGAGCTCCGGATCGCCTGTACGATCTCCTCCCCGTCATCCACCGCCGTCGCGACGCGGAGCAGGGCCATCCGCTGCGCGCGCTGCTGCAGGTCATCGCCGAGCAGGTAGAGGTGGTGGAGAACGACATCGATCGGCTGTACGAGAACTGGTTCATTGAGACCTGCGAGGATTGGGTCGTCCCGTATCTGGGCGACCTCATCGGCTACACGAGCGTCGCCGCCGCAGGCGAGCCGGCGGATGGTACGACGCCCGGGCGGCGCAAGCTCGAGCGGATCCTCATCCCCCGCCGCGAGGTCGCCAACACCATCCGCTACCGGCGTCGCAAAGGAACCCTCGCGCTGCTGGAGCTGCTGGCGCACGACGTGGCCGGATGGCCCTCGAGGGCGGTGGAGTTCTACCAGCTGCTCGCCTGGGCACAGCCGCTCAACCATCAACGGCTGACCCGCGGGCGCACCGCCGATCTCCGTGACGGAGACGCGCTCGACCTCCTCGACGGACCGTTCGACACCATGGCGCACACGGTGGACGTGCGGCGCATCGGATCGGCGCGGACGCGGGGGTGGCACAACATTCCGAGCGTGGGGCTCTTCGTCTGGCGGCTCACGCCCTACTCCGTCACCCGCGCGCCGGCCTACTGCTACGAATCGTACGGCTCGAGCAACTTCACCTTCAGCGTGCTGGGGAACGATGCGCCGCTCTTCACGCTTCCCTCCCCGGAGCCATCGCCGCATCACGTCGCCGGACCGCTGAACGTCCCCGCCCCCATCCGGAGGCGAGCGCTGGAGCGAGAGGTGAGCTCCTACTACGGCGAGGGGCGCAGCTTCGCCATCTGGGTGGACGGATGGGCGGGCTATTCCAGCGACGCCCCTCTCCCGCCGGAGGTGATCATCGCGGCAGATCTGTCGGGCTGGGCGTACCACCCACCGCGCGGGAAGGTCGCCGTGGATCCCGTCCTCGGGCGCATCGCCTTTCCGCCGCGACAGCTCCCCCGCAACGGTGTGTGGGTGAGCTACCACTACGGCTTCAGCGACGACATCGGGGGCGGAGAGTACGAGCGTACCCTCTCCCAACCGGCGGAGGCTGTGCTGTACCGCGTGGGACAGAACGAGGAGATCGTGCGCATCGGCGACGCCCTCGCTCTCTGGCGGCAGGAGAAGCCACAGCACGCGGTGATCGAGATCACCGACAGCGGCGTCTACCTGGAGCAGATCGTGATCGAGCTGGGCGAGGGGCAGAGCCTGCAGCTGCGGGCAGCCAATCGCACGCGGCCCGTGCTGCGCCTGATGGACTGGCAGACGGCGCGACCCGATGCCCTCTCCGTGGCGGGGGCGCCGGGCAGCCGCTTCACCCTGGACGGCCTCCTGGTCACTGGTCGCAGCGTCCGCTGCGAAGGTCCGGTCGCGGAGTTGACCGTGCGGCACTGCACCCTGGTACCCGGGTGGACGCTCGGGTCGGACTGCGAACCGCTCCGTCCAGCGGAGCCCAGCCTGGAGCTGACCGACACGCAGGCACAAGTCACCATCGAGCGCAGCATCCTCGGCTCCATCCAGGTCAGTCAGGACGAGGTGGGCACCGACCCCATCCCCATCTCCATCTCCGACAGCATCCTCGACGCGACCGGCCCCCAGCGCGAGGCGGTGGGAGCCCCCTCCTGGCAGATCGCGCACGCCGTGCTGACGATCCGCCGCACTACGGTCTTCGGCGAAATCCAGGTACACGCCGTCGAGCTGGCCGAGAACAGCATCTTCGTCGGGCGCATCCGGGTGGCCCGGCGCCAGCTCGGGTGCATCCGCTTCAGCTACGTCACCCCGGGGTCGCGCACTCCGCGCCGCTATCGCTGCCAACCCGACCTGGCGGAGGAGGCGGTGCGGGAGGCGATCCCCAAGGTTGCCGTACGCGCAGACGCCTTGGTCAGGCTGAAGGTGGGGGGCACGGAGGACCCGAACACCTGCTCGCCCGTAACCGGTGAGGCGAACCTGGAGGTCTCCTTCGAGATCGACGATGCGACTCCGGAGATCGGCGACGAGGTGGTCCTGACCGTCACGGTGCGCAACAACGGGCCACGCAACGCCTCCGGCGTCGAGGTCCGACTTCAGGGGCCGGACTGCCTGGACCGCGTCGGCGACCCGGTCGTCTCGCAGGGAACCTTCGTGTTCGACGATGACGGAGCCACCTGGAACGTCGGCGCCGTGGCAGCGGGCGAGTTCGCCGTGGTCACCCTGCGCATGGAGATCAGCGGCGAATGCGATCCGCCGGAAGCGACCGCCGAGATCGTATCGCACACCCTTTCAGGCGACGGGACGGCATTCATCGCCGAGCGCATCGCGGCGGTGCGCCGGCGGGTGAGACCGCGCTTCAACTCCACCCGCTACGGATCGCCCGCGTACGCGCAGCTCTCCGCCGACTGCCCGCCGGAGATCGTGCGCGGCGCCGACGACGAATCCGAGATGGGCGCCTTCCACGACCTGTTCCAACCCCAGCGAGCCGCCAACCTGGAGGCCCGCCTCGCCGAGTTCGTGCCCGCCGGCATGGACGCAGCGATCATCCTTGCAAGCTGAGAAAACGCCATGAACGGGGACTTCAGCCGCGACACCTTCGACCGGCGGTATCGCTTCTCACGGGTGCTCCTGCAACAGGGGCGGGTGCTGCTGGACGCCGATTGGAATGAGCAGACCTCCATCCTCCTGCACTATATCCGCTCGCTCGCCAAGGACCTGATCGGCCCGCACGGCGGCCCTCCCGGTGGCTTCGAGTTGCTCTGCGATCCCTCCGGAGAGCAGCTCCGCTGCGATTTCGGCATCGGCTACGGGCACTACTACGTGGACGGGATCCTCTGCGAGAACGAGCCGCCGCTCCGCTGTGGCGCAGAGGAGACGCCTCCGCCGCTTCGCTACTCCAACCAGCCGTACCTTCCCCTGGACGAGGACGAGAAGGAGCTGGACCAGGGTGCCGACTATTTCGTCTACCTGGACGTCTGGGAGCGTCACCTGACCCACATTGAGGCGGGGCACATCCGGGAGGTGGCGCTGGGCGGTCCGGACACGGCCACCCGCGCCCAGGTGGTCTGGCAGGTGAAGGTGCTGAACGGGGACTGCTGCGAGAACCACGACGACTACACCTGCGCCGACTGGATGGCTCAGGTGGTGAAGGACTACCGTCGTTGCCTGCGCGCTCGCGCCCGCGTGCCCGAGCCATCCGACGACCCCTGCATCATCCCTCCCGAGGCACGCTACCGCGGTGCCGAGAACCAGCTCTACCGGGTGGAGATCCACGACGGCGGCGAAGCGGGCTCCAAGGGGGCGACCTGGAAGTGGTCGCGTGACAACGGCTCGGTCGTCTTCGCCATACGCGAACTGCAGGGGAGCACGGCGACGCTCGAGACCCTCGGACCGGACGACCGGCGCACGCTCGTCGAGGGGGATTGGGTGGAGATCGTGGATGACCGCTCGGTGCTCCGCGGCCGGCCGGGAGTGCTCGCCCGGGTCGACGCGGTGGACCGCGTGAAGTACCAGGTTACGCTGTCGGTCGCGGAGGGGACTGCGCTACCCGTCTTTACCCGCGAGGCCACCACGCACCCGCTGCTCCGTCGCTGGGATCAGGGGTCCGCCGCGCTTCCGGTACAGGAGGGCAAGTGGATCGACCTGGAGGACGGCGTGCAGGTGTACTTCGACCCGGGGGGCACCTATCGCACGGCCGACTACTGGCTGATCCCGGCGCGCACCGCGACCGGCGACGTGCTCTGGCCCACCGAGCCGGACGCCGACGGGACCCCATCGCCGGTGGCACTCCCGCCGCATGGCATCGAGCACCACTACGCTCCGCTGGGCCGCATCGCGGTCGACGACGACGGCATCGTGACCTGCCTGAGCTCCTGCCGCTGCGTGTTGACGCCGCCGTGCGCAGAGGTCGCGGAGCCGCCGGAAGAACCACCCCCCAACGGCGAGCCCGGCCCTGACGTGCCCGGGCCCGACCAGCCCACACCGCCGACGCCGGCTCCGACTCCACCGACGCCGCCGACGCCGACGCCAACGCCAACGCCCGTTCCGACACCGACGCCGATTCCGACGCCGACACCTACGCCGATACCGACGCCAACGCCGGTACCGACACCGACGCCCATACCGACGCCCACTCCTGGCCCGACACCACCGACGCCCATCTCTGGAGGAGTCGTGGGTTCGCTCCTCGACCTCCGCCACGTGGGTGAGAGCCGGGCGGAGCTGCTGCGTCGGGCAGGTCACGGGACGATCGAGGACGTCGCGCGGATGCCGGCGGAAGAGATCGCACGGGTGCTGAGGGTCAGCCCCCGCGTGGCGGAGGAGGTGCTGGAGAGCGCTCGGGCTGCCGTGCGGAGATAGAGGCCGATGCCGCCCCCGCTGATCGGCATCGACGTCGGCTCGACCACCGTGAAAGCGGTCGTCCTCGACGCGGACAGCCGTGAGATCCTCTGGAAGGACTACCAGCGCCACGAGACGCGGCAGCCGGAGAAGGTCGAACAGTTCCTGACCGCGATCCTGGACGCCTTCCCGGAGGCTCGGGACAGGGTGCGGGTCTACATGACCGGCTCCGGCGCGGGTCCGCTCTGCGAACCTCTGGGCGCGCGCTTCATCCAGGAGGTCAACGCCGTCACCATGGCGGTGGAACAGCTCCATCCGGACGTGGGGTCGGTGGTGGAGCTGGGGGGGCAGGACGCCAAGATCATCCTCTTCAACGTGGACGAGGCCACCGGTGAGCGCACCTGTCAGACCTCGATGAACGACAGGTGCGCCTCCGGCACCGGCGCGACCATCGACAAGTGCATGCTCAAGGTGGGGATGGATCCGGCGGAGGTGGCGCGTATCGCCTTCGACCCGGACCGCCTCCACCACGTCGCGGCCAAATGCGGGGTGTTCGCCGAGACCGACATCGTCAACCTGGTCAAGGCGGGCATTCCCGGGCCGGAGATCATGAACTCGCTGGCGGACGCGATCGTTCGCCAGAACCTCGCGGTGCTCACCCGCGGCAACACGCTCCGCGCGCGGGTGCTCCTCCTCGGCGGGCCCAACTGCTACCTCCCCTTCCTGCAAGCCTGCTGGCGCCTGCGCATCCCCGAGACCTGGGCGGAGCGCGGGTACGAGTACGACCGCGATGCCCCGCTCGAGGAGCTGATCCTGGTGCCGCCGGACAGTCAGTACTACGCGGCGTACGGGGCGGTCCTGTTCGGCCTGCTGGACCCGAGCAATGCGGCGCGAGCCGAATTCCGCGGGCTGGAACCCCTGCGAGAGTACATGCGCAGCGGGCGCTCCGCACGCCTCGCCGCCGACGCCGGCCCACCGCTCGCGCGCAGCGCGGCGGAGCTCGACTCCTTCCGAGAGGCTTACGCGGTTCCCCTGTTTCGCCCGCGCGGCTGCACCCCCGGCGAGGTCGTGCGCGCCGCCATCGGCATCGATGGGGGGTCCACCTCGAGCAAAGCCGTCCTGGTGTCGGAGGATGGCGAGGTGCTGCGCAAGGCGTACCGTCTGTCCAAGGGCAACCCGATCCAGGATGTCAAGGAGATCCTGGCGGAGCTACGCGCGGGCGTGGAGGGGGACGGCGGAAGGCTCGAGGTGGTCGCGGTCGGCGCCACCGGGTACGCCGCCCCCGTGCTGGAGGAGTCCCTCCGGGTGGACGCGAACGTGGTCGAGACGATCGCTCACATGATGAGCGCGCGAGCCTACTTCCCCGACGTCGACGTCATCTGTGACATCGGTGGCCAGGACATCAAGGTCATCTTCATGGAGAACGGGGACGTCAAGGACTTCAAGCTGAGCAACCAGTGCTCGGCGGGGAACGGCATGCTGCTGCAGGCGATGGCCGACCAGTTCGGCATCCCCATCACCCGCTATTCGGACGTGGCCTTCGACGCGGCACTCTCGCCGAAGTTCAGCTACGGGTGCGCCGTGTTCCTGGACACCGACCGGGTGAACTTCCAGAAGGAGGGCTACAGCAAGGAGGAGATGCTCGCCGGACTGGCGATGGTGCTGCCCAAGAACGTGTGGCAGTACGTGGTCGGGGTGCCGCGCATGGCGGAGCTGGGGACCCGCTTCGTCCTGCAGGGGGGCACGCAGAAGAACCTGGCCGCCGTGAAGGCTCAGGTGGACTACATCCGCGCGCGGGTGCCGGGGGCAGAGGTCTTCGTCCACCCGCACTGCGGGGAGGCCGGCGCCATCGGGGCGGCGATGGAGGCGCTGCGCGTGGTGGGGCGTCGCGGGGAAAGCCGGTTCGTGGGCCTGCAGGCGGCGATCGAGCTGGCATACACCACCCGCAACGACGAGAGCACCCGCTGCAACTTCTGCCCGAACCACTGCTCCCGAACCTTCATCGACACGCGGACTCCGGACGGGAGGACGTCGCGCTACATCGCCGGCTTCTCGTGCGAGAAGGGCACGGTGGAGAGCAAGGAGGCGCTGAAGGCACTGGTGGCCGAGCGCAAGGCGCTGCGTGCACGCTATCCGAACATGGTGGAGTACGAGAGCGAGCTCGCCTTCCGGCACTTCTACGAGCCGGCGCCGCTCCCGGAGGCCGGGAGCCCGATCGCCGACGTAGAGGTGCGCCGCGGGTTTTTCGGGAGCATCCGGCGGCGCCCGATCACGCGCGGGTTCGAGCGCTCTTCGGCCGCGGACGCGGAGTGGCGCGCCGGGCTGCGGATCGGGATGCCCCGGGTGCTGAACATGTACAGCACGGGACCGCTCTGGCGGACCTATTTCGAGACGCTGGGTGTGCCCCAGCACCACATCATCTGGAGCGACGTCAGCTCGGAGGAGATGTTCAGGGAAGGCGGGAAGTACGGATCCATCGATCCGTGCTATCCCTCGAAGGTGGCGCAGGCGCACATCCACAACCTGCTGGTGCACAAGCACACCGGGCGCCGCACCGGGCCGCTGCAGTTCATCTTCTTCCCCTGCCTCACCCACGTTCCGACCTTCGTCAGCCACACGGTCGATGCGGCCGCGTGCCCCATCGTGGCCGGCTCTCCCAAGGTGTTGCGCGCCGCGTTCACCAAGGAGGTGGATTTCTTCGCCCGCGCCGGCGTCGAGTACGTGGACGTCGCCCTCTCCCTCAACGAGCCGTACTACTTCAGCGAGCAGCTCTGGCAGGCATGGGGAGACCGGCTGCGCATCACCAGGGACGAGCACAACGTCGCCATCGAGCAGGGGTGGGCGGCCATGGCGGAGTTCGATCGGCTGGTGCAGGAGGGGGGTCGGGCGATCCTGGAGGAGGTGGAGCAAACCGGCCGGATCGCCGTGCTGGTGATCGGCCGGCCGTATCACCTCGATCCGGGAATGCACCACGGCATCCCGGACGAGATCCAGGCGCTGGGCTACCCGATCCTGTCGATCCGATCGATCCCCAAGGATCCGGAGTGGCTGGCGACGTACTTCCGCGCCGATCTCGATGAGGGCCGGATCGCGGACGTCTTCGACATCCGTGACGTGTGGCCGGAGAACTACTCGGCGAACTCGGTGCAGAAGGTGTGGGCCGCCCGTTTCGCCGCGCGACACCCGAATTTGGGCGTCCTCGACCTCTCCTCCTTCAAGTGCGGACACGACGCGCCCACCTACGGTCTGATCGATTCAATCCTGAAGGCCGCCGGTACCCCGCGCCTGGTCATGCACGACATCGACGCCAACAAGCCGGGTGGATCCATCGCCATCCGCACGAAGACCTTTGCCTACTCCCTCGAGCGCCACGCGGAGCGCCTGGAGGACCGGCGTGCGCGCGTGGCCGAGCTGAAGCGGCGCGTCGATGAGCGGCTGCGGGAGATGCGGGAGGGCCCCCGGGCCGGCTCCGGGACGTGGCAACTACCGGTACTGCCTGCCTCTGCCGCGGGCGTAGCCTGCTCACGCCGATGAAGCTACCGATCCTCGATACGGTCCTCCCCGCCGATCTCAGCGAGAGCGAGCTGCGGGAGCTGCAGGCCTACTCGCTGCGGGAGGCCGCGATCCTGGGGCTCGCCGAGGCGGTGACCCAGTGGCGCGATCCCCTGCCCAACCGCTTCACCGCGGACCAGCGGCCGGACACCACCATCTGGATCTCCGGGCTGACCTGGAGCCACGACCTGCTGCTCGCCGCCGCCCTCCGCGGGATCGGCTACCACGTCCGCCCGCTTGCTGTCCCCGACAACGAGTCGCTGCGCTTCGGCAAGGAGTTCGGCAACCGTGGCCAGTGCAATCCCACGTATTACACGGTGGGAAACCTGATCAAGCACCTGCGGGCGCTGCAGGAGGCTGGAGTTCCCAGGGAGCAGATCATCGCGCACCACGTGTTCCTCACGGCCGGCGCGTGCGGACCGTGCCGGTTCGGCACCTACGTGACCGAATACCGGAAGGCGCTCCGGGACGCCGGCTTCGAGGGGTTCCGGGTGCTGCTCTTCCAGCAGCAGGGCGGCCTCCGGCAGGCCACGGGAAAGGACGCGGGGATCCGCTTCGACCCGCAGTTCTTCCGCACCGTGCTCAAGGCCTTCCTGGCGGGGGACGTGCTCAACTTAGTGGGCTACCGGCTGCGCCCCTACGAGGTCACACCCGGGGCGACCGACGCCGCCATCGAACGCTGTCGCGAGGTGCTGATCGCGGCGTTCGAGCGCCGCAGCTCCATCCTGGTTGCGCTCCGTCGCTGCCGGGGAATCCTGGAGGCGGTGGAGGTGGACCGGCTGCGACCCAAGCCGATGGTGGCGGTCATCGGCGAGTTCTGGGCGATGACCACCGAGGGAGAAGGCAACTACGAGCTGCAGCGCTTCCTGGAGGCCGAGGGGGCGGAGGTCTCGATCCAGCCCGTCACCAACTGGATGCTGTTCATGCTGTGGGAGCAGATGCGCGACACGCGGGCGCGGATGGGCCTGCGCGGTGTGGACACGGGTCGTAAGGGGCTGGCAGGCAAGAATCCCCGGAGGAAAGTGCTGCTGCTGCAGGCGGCCCGCGTGGCGTTGGTGGGTCTGTTTCGCGCCTTTGCGGGGGCGATCGGTCTGAGAGGCGTGCATCTGCCGGATATGGAGCGCATCGCCGCACTGGCGCACGAGCATTACGACAACGAGCTGCGGGGCGGCGAGGGGCACATGGAGGTCGGCAAGCTGATCGACTGCGTCGCCGAGCGGCGGGCCCACATGGTGGTCTCGGTGAAGCCGTTCGGGTGCATGCCGAGCTCCGGGGTGAGCGACGGCGTACAGAGCCTGGTGGCCGCCCGCTATCCGGAGGCCATCTTTCTCGCGGTCGAGACCACCGGCGACGGCAAGGTCAACGCGCAGAGCCGCGTGCAGATGATGCTCTTCAAGGCGCACCAGCGCGCGCGGGCCGAGTACGAGGAGGCGCTGCGGGCGGCGGGGCTGAGCGAGGAGGCCGCCAGGCGGAGGCTGCTCGGCGATCGGCGGGCGAGGGGCGCGCTGCATTATCCCGCGCACCGGGTGGCGGGGACGGCGGCGAACCAGGTGCTGGAGCTGGGGGCGGCCACTGGGGGGCAGCGGTTCTCCGGTACCCCTTTGCAACATTCGATTGGCGGTTAAATTCGCAATCTCCTCCAACTTCTGTAGTGCCCGAGCATACCTGGGCAGACCTCCAGCCATCTTCGGCGACGCCATCGTCGTCGATCCGCTACATCTGCAGTCACTACTGCACCACACACCCCAATGGAGTCCGAAGCCTCCTCTTCAACGCTCGCCATCGAGGTCGCCGCGCTGGTATGGAGACGCTCGCCGGAGACCGGTCTTCGGGAACTAGCATTCCTGAACGACCGATCCGTTAGGGTGGGAGCGAACAGCAGGCGTGTGAGACTGCCGCGGGAGCAGGTCGAGCAACGGGAAAGCCCGCAAGACAAGGCGCTGCAGGCGGCGCAGCAGCTGGGCATCGGGAAGGAGCTGCGCCCGTCCGGGCTGGCTGGATGCCGTTCCGAGCTGCGTGATGGTCAGCTCGAGGTCGTGGTATACTGGAATTTCGAACACGTCTCGCCGTCCGGCGGCAGCCGCGATGACGCCCCGGTCCGTTGGCGCTCGATCCCAGACGCAATCGCAGAGCTCGATCATCCTGAAGTTGCCGCGATCGTTAGACGCGCGGCCGACATGCAGGCGATCCGGGAGCATCCTGCCACTCCGCAGAGACGAATTCGCTTTTTGCGGAGATGGTGGCAGGATCCAAGCACTCGGCGGCTCGCTGTCTCGCTCCCGCCCTATCGCGCGCAGTTCGAGCACCTCGTGTCAATGGTGCCCCGCAGTTCCGATGGCGGTTCCTCGACGCAGGAAACGCGGATGGGATCGTGGATAGGCATCGGCCGACAACTGCTGAACAGAGCCGAGAATGCACTCAGAGCGGGGGAGACGGAGTTGGGATGGAAGTACTTCCACGAAGCTCAACGAGTGGAATTGTACGGGCTTGCATTGCTGGATCCGGGCGCACTTCGGACCCGGGCTTCAGAGATCCGACATGAAGCAGGGAAGCTAAGCGCCGATTCGTGGCGAAAGAAAAGTATCGAAGCGTCACTCGCAGACCCGGAGAAACTCACCGGGCACCCTGCCGATGTCCGCGTGGTGGCAGAGAGCCACCGGATCCTCACTGAAGAATTCGCGAACCGATACGAGAAACTTCGCTTTCTCCGAAGGCAGACGTCCGTGCTCATCGGGCTCGCGGCGGTCGTCCTGCTCCTCCTGGTCCTCAGGGAACCACTGGGGCTCGACCGGTACGCCCTTACCTTTCCCGCTGCTGCCGGGATAGGCTCCCAAGCGCCGCCTGCAGCGCAGATCGACGGAGGCTCCGGGCAACCGACGCCGCCAGCTTCGCTCGGGGAGAACTCGGAGGCGTCGAGTCCCGCGTTGATGAATACGCCTCAAACTCGCCCCGATCCCGGCATCATCCCGATTGCTCTGTTTGGAGTACTGGGCGCCGCCATCAGCGCGCTCTTCAGAGTCAGCAAAACGGCCATCGATATCACCATCCCCGCCCAACGCATAACCGGAATCACGACTCTGGCCCACGTGACCATTGGCGCAGTGGCTGCAGTGGTGGTATGCATGGCCGCTGAGGCCGGGCTGGCGGGATTTACCGCCGAATCGCCTTCGATCTACGCGGTGTTGGCTTTTGCATCAGGTTTCTCTGAGCGGCTGTTGCCATCTACCATGGACAAGGTCAAGGCCTGAACCCTTCCTGTCGGCCAGGTTGCGATTCGAACAGAGACACGGCTCGTCTGACGAGATCCCGGGTGTCTTCCCAGATGATCAGTCGAAGCGCCTCCTCCAGCGTGCACCAGCGGGTTTCCCTGTCCTCGCCCCCGCCAACCTCTGACACGCCGCCCACCAGAAAGTACTCTGCATGAACCACCCCCTCGTCGGACGGGAACTCGAGAGCTCCTAGCGGAGCGATCACTTGCCCCTGTATTCCCGCCTCTTCCCGCAACTCACGCACTGCAGCTTCTGACTCCGTCTCGCCCGGCTCTACATGGCCCTTGGGCAGAATCCAGTGCTCAGGGTTCTTCTTTGCACGAACGAGGAGAATGCACAACTCGTCGCCGACGGAGCGAACGGCGACCGCACCCGCCTGAGAGATCATGTTCAAGAGCTAGCCTTGATTTCCTGGTGAGCAGGCATCACGAAGGAGCCCGAGTCGTTCCCACCTGAAGCTACTCCGGATCCGATCCGACAGCGAGGAACTTCGCAGGCGAGCTTGCCTGATTGGCGACCTCTCCGTCTCGATGTCTGGCGGAGCACCTCTCTGGCCCCGGCGGGCGGTCCGGGGGAGTGGCCACGACCCTGCGCACATCCATGCGGTGAAGGGGCGCGGCATGGCGGTGATTCGCATCGGGAATCCAGCCAGAGTGCGCGAAGTGTTCGACATGAAGCCTGGCGAGGTGAAGCAAGCGGTTCGGATCGTCGAGAAAAACTGGAAGCGGTACCTTCGGAAGTGGGAGGAGATCCATGGCAAGATCTAAGCGCCGGACAGACGAGCAGTTGGACCGCGAGATCGAGCAGGCTATCGTGCGCGGCGCCCAGGAGAACGCGTCTGAGCCGCGCGCAATGCGGGCATGGTACGACACCGATAGCGGTCGTGTCATGGTGGAGCTGACGAACGGGACCCTATTCGGCTTTCCCTCCGAGTTCGGCGAGAAACTGCGTGCCGCGTCGGCGGAGGATCTCGCCGCGGTCGAGATCGAGGGCGGCGGATACGGATTGCATTGGGAGGCGCTCGACGCGGACCTGACCGTGCCTGGGCTGGTCGCCAATATCTTCGGTACCAAGATGTGGATGCGCGAGCTCGGCCGGCGCGGCGGATCTGTCAGGACGGCCGCCAAACAGCGCGCAGCCCGGCTCAATGGGCAGAAGGGCGGACGGCCCAGGAAGGTGCGGAGTGGCGATGACGACCGTGGTACAGGGACGGGAAAATAGACAGCCTGCGCTCGGCTTCGCAGCGCTTCATTGTGCAGGATCAGGTCGGCGTGGTTGTCTTCGCTCATCCATTCAATCGCAGAGTCTCCGGCATCCGTAGGATGACCAGAACACCCGAAGCCACGGTGAGGCCCGCCACCACCTCGATCGCCGGCGCCATCCCGAAGTAGTCGGCCAGCACGCCCGCCAGCAGCGCCCCCACCGCGTAGCCGCTGTCCCGCCAGAGCCGGTACACACCCACGGCGGAACCGCGCCAGCTCGGGTGCGCAACGTCACCGATCGCCGCCAGCAGCGTCGGGTAGACCATTGCGGTGCCGAGGCCGTGCAGAGCCGCGGCGCCCAGCCAGCCGGGGAAGCTCTCCAGCAGCGCGACGAACCCGATCGCGATCCCTTGCACGATCATGCCGGCTGCGATCAGCCACTTGCGTCCCCAGCGATCGGACAGCGCCCCGGTCCAGAGCTGCAGGCATCCCCACACCGCCAGGTAGGTGAAGCTCACCACCCCGATTCGCCCCACGCCCATACCGGAGGCAGCGAAGAAGAGCGGAAAGAGACCCCACGCGAGCCCGTCGTTCAGGTTGTTCACCATTCCCGCCTGACTCGCGCTGGCGAGAGCCCGGTCCTTCCAGCTCACCCTCGCGAAAACCCCACTCGCCGAAAGCTCCTCCTTCGCCCGCGACGTCGCCTCGAGCGCCACGTGGCGCATCGTCTCGCGGACGAAGAGGAGCGACAGGGCCAGCCCTATGACGGCGAAAGCAATGCCGAGATAGAACGGCTCGGGCCGCAGTCCGTGCGCCTCGGCCACATAGCCGGTGCCGAGCGCGGCCAGCGCTCCAGCGAGGTATCCAGCGAACTCGTTCAGCCCCATCGCCAGGCCCCGCCGCTGCGGACCCACCAGATCGATCTTCATGATCACGGTGGTCGACCAGGCGAGACCCTGGTTGATCCCCAGGAGCACGTTGGCGAAAACGATCCAGGACCAGGACGGCGCGTAGATCACCAGCAGCGGGACCGGCAGCGCGAAGAGCCAGCCGACGAGCAGCACCCGCCTCCGACCGTAGAGGTCGCCGAGGCGGCCGGCGAAGAGGTTGGTGAGCGCCTTGACGATGCCGAAGGTGGCGATGAAAGAGAGGACCGCACTCCTCGAGGCGAGGCCGAACTCCTGCTCTGCCAGCAGCGGCAGGACGGTGCGCTCCAGCCCGACCATCGCCCCGACGAAGGCGTTGACCAGGACGAGGAGCCAGAACTGGCGCCAGTTTCGGCGCAGGCCGAGCTCGATCGCGGAAGGGCCTGGCGCCGCGGCTCCGTGCGACTTGTTCATTGCTACATTCGCGGGCACATTCCAGTCGTCTCTCATGATCGGAGAGACGATTCAAAACCAACCCCGGCCCGACTAGGTCCGCCCTGTCGCCCGTTTCCAGGTGCAATCGCTCCGCATGGTCTTCGACAACGTCACGGCCTGGGATCCGCCTGCCCGCTGCAGCTTGACCTGCTTATACATGCTTCGGAGGACGGAATTCTCATCACCCCCTTCGATCCGACCTGCGGGCGCGCATGGCCCCTGCCGAACGCGGCGCGAAGCGAACGCAATGCGCTGAGGGAGCTGGCCAGGTGAGGCATGGGAGTCGATGAACCGACGTGGTTGAGCTGGCGGATCGTTCAGGCGATTCACTTCGAGCAGAAGGGGAAACCGCAAACCGGCGAGCGCATGCGACGCGCACTTCTTCTCTGGTTGTCATTTCTGCTCGCCCCGGCGCCCGCGGCGGCGCAAAAGGTCGCCGGCACCGCGGGCGTCGATCCCGCAGCCGATAGCCTCTTTGCCGTGGCCGCGGCCAACGCGCGCGGGGCGAACGAGGCGCTGGTCCGGTCGCGCCGGCTGATGCTCGCCTGGCTGGAGCACGCGGATCCCGCGACCGGCCTGCTCCCGCGCAACCTGATGGACGACAGCGACATCTGGAATGCGCGAGACGCCGCGGCCGATCTCTTCCCCTTCCTGCTCCTCACCTCCTGGTTCACCGATCGCGACCTCTTCCAGGGCCGGATGCAGCAGATCCTGCTCACCGAAACGGCCCTGACCTCGCGGGTGGGGCGGCTGGCGGACACCTATTCGTTCGCGAAAGGTGGATTCGAGCGCGACACCATCGACATGGCCGAGGTGCAGTTCGGCTCGGCCGAGTACATGAAGGACGGGCT